>NZ_JAZFTO010000341.1:0-3263 GCF_036446775.1 Candidatus Desulfatibia sp. | reverse complement strand
ATTGGGGTTTTAATGTCAAGAGAAGTTGGCGGATAATGGCGCTAAAGGTAAAAAGCAAATACAGGATGCAGACCCTGGTTCTTATTGTTTATTGATACGCGGGCGTGATTTTTATGGCAAAGAATATTTATAACAGCATGTGATGCCTTCATAAAAAAGGATGCTGGATGCTGGTTTCTGGATACTGGATTTTAAAAGGAAGCTATCCTTGTTTAATTTAGTATCAAGCATCCAGTATCAAGTATCAGCTTGTTAAATGGCAAAAATGCCTAATTTTTATATATACCCTGTTTGAGTCAGGCTCGTCCTGGCCTGGCGGCGGGATAAAGGTAGTTCGCAAATTTTTTCTAACTAGTCCTTTTTTTTCCACAGGCATGATCTTTGCCGTGCCCGTGGCATTCCTTGGCGCTGTTCTGAGCGCCACCCTCTGTTTTGTCTGCTGATTTATCAGAACTTTTACAGCTGCATTTACTCATTATTTACACCTCTTTAGTTGGAAATAACAATATTTCCGTTGCTGAATGTGATGTCAACCTTGCTGGTGAACAAATCTATTACGGATTCATACTCGGCAGGCAGAGAGTATGACAGAATTTTTTCCAGCAAAGGAGCAGTAAAACCGAATACTACGGCCATAATACATTCATCATGCAGGGCATAGCGGTATTGCGGGCATAAAATCAGTTTTTGTCTTTTTCGGACAACCTGTTTCCAAGCTTCATGAGCAGACCATTTTTCGTTGCTGTAAGCCCCCATTACTTCCTCTTCAATGATAGTAACTTACGAATTCGCCACATTCCGTATTGAAGTACTCCATGGCTTCCTCAACGGAATCAAAATTTAACCAATCTTCCCTAATTGTGGTACCGTTTTGCTTTCGAATTCGGACGATTTCCGTGTTGCCGCAGTATTCAAAAAAATCGTGATGAGTAGGGCAAAGTTCATGTTTTCTCATTTTATCGCCTCCCATGTCGGTGCAAAAAGCATCCAAGAAGCCTACACTAAGCATATCGACATCCTATGGGAATTCTTTAACTATAATGATAGCAAATACTGTGCCAAAAGTGCCGCAAGCTACCTGGCGGCAAACTATATCTATACATATCAATCAGATAGGGTGTACAAGGCAGGGGAAATGATTAGGGTCAAACGAGTAAACAAATTTGTGATGATATAAAATTGACGTATGCGTTCTTCGTTTCCAATGCTAACCTCGATTTGCTGAAAAACCAAGACCTTTGCACGGCACAGCGAGCGCTAAGCCCGCAGCTTGCTGCAGGGAATGTTCCAAATGAAAAACCCTCTGTTTTAACAGAGGGTTAAGTGGGCTTTGGTGGCGATGCAGGGAATTGAACCCCGGACACTACGGATATGAGCCGTATGCTCTAACCATCTGAGCTACATCGCCAGATTTTATTTTGGCAACGGCCTCTCTAACAACTCATTGCGGCTTAGTCAAGCCGAAATATTTCCTTTACCCCTGAATAGATTCGGCGACTTCAATGGAAAACTCATCAAGGTTATTTGGCAGATTAGAAAATACGACCATAAACGGAATCATCTGGCCGGGTTTAATGGTAAGATTCGATTTTTTATCACCATAACGATTCATCAGGCGCTTTTTGATCGCTGCGAGATCAAAATTGGCCAGCTCAATATCTGAAAGAAAGTTGCCGCCAAAGACCGATGCTGTTTTTACAGCAACCTTTCCTTTTGTAAAGAGCTTTCCGGTTACCTTAATAAAACGACGATTATGGGAATAATCATTTTTAACTCGTCCGGCTATTACGAAAAGCTGACCGGTCTTAGCATTTTCAACAAATCTCCCGTTTACGCCCAAAGGGGTTATCATAAGATTGCCGGCATCTTCAACTTGGGTTTCAAATAACAGATCGCTGATAAAAGGAATATTTATGGCCCTGCTTTTGAGTAAAGGTAGCGTGAAGTAAGCAGCGCCTGCCAAAAGAACTGCAACCAATCCGATTAGGACCGGCATGCTGATACGTTTTTTCTTTACGGGGATGTGCCGTTCTTCTTCTTCCTCTTCTTCTTCAACTCCGGCGGCTGCAAGCAATTCCCCTGGTTCCATTACATGCGTTTCTTCATAGGCGATATCATCGGTCGCTTGCGCTGGTTCAGCTTCTTCAGCCTCAGCAGCAAGCGTATCTTCAAATTCCAGTTCAACACTTTCTGTTTCGTCGGATTCAACAGTTTCGGGTATTTCAAGACTCTCGTCAACTGCATCAATTTCATCTTCCACTGTCTCATCGGCGGCAGCTTCTTCGTCCAAATCAAGCATTTCTTCCAGCTCGGACAATTCCTCCAAATCGGCCACATCCGGCTCTGTAACGGCAACATCATCAGATACATCTTCCTCGAGCCCCATGTCCATATCTAACTCAAGATCTACTTCCTCAAGTTCGACCTCTTCTTTAGCTTCTGTAACTTCCTCGACATCAAGCATCTCTTCAAGGTCTGACAGGTCTAGTTCATCAGGCTCCTCAGCTTGGACGGCAGCAGCGTCATCGGATACCGGTTCAGATTCAGGTTCCTTGTCCATATCAAGGTCGAGTTCCAAGTCTTCAATGGCATCCTCGGCGACCTCTGTGGTTTCGGGTGTTTTTTCTTCTTCGGCTTCAAGGTCCAATTCCAGATCCAGCTCTTCAATAGCATCTTCGGCGACCTCTTCGGTTTCAAGATCTAAATCCAGGTCGAGTTCTTCAACGGCTTCCTCCGCAGCTTCTTCAGGTTCGGGTGTTTTTTCTTCTTCGGCTTCAAGGTCCAATTCCAGATCCAGATCTTCAATAGCATCTTCGGCGACCTCTTCGGTTTCGGGTGTTTTTTCTTCTTCGGCCTCCAGATCGAGGTCCAGGTCGAGTTCTTCGTCGGCCTCCTCGGCGACCTCTTCGGTTTCAAGGTCTAATTCCAGTTCCAGGTCTTCAATAGCATCCTCGGCGACCTCTTCGGTTTCGGGCGCCTTTTCTTCTTCGGCCTCCAGATCGAGGTCCAGGTCGAGTTCTTCGACGGCCTCCTCGGCGACCTCTTCGGTTTCAAGGTCTAATTCCAGTTCCAAGTCTTCAATAGCATCCTCGGCGACCTCTTCGGTTTCAATGTCTAAATCCAGGTCCAGCTCTTCAATGGCATCCTCGGCGACCTCTTCAGGTTCGGGCGCTTTTTCTTCTTCGGCCTCCAGATCGAGCTCTTCGACGGCCTCCTCGACGACCTCTTCGGTTTCAAGATCTAAATCTAGGTCGAGTTCTTCA
>NZ_JAZFTO010000340.1:0-2496 GCF_036446775.1 Candidatus Desulfatibia sp. | reverse complement strand
AACTACTTTCACTTTTCAGCTTCCCATCCACTCATCCAATTAAAGCAATTTTGTATCTGTAAAAGGCATCTTGTTTCACAATCAACCCTTCTTAATCCGGACTATTTCCGCTTAGCCCAAGTTTCCCCCAAAATAGCCATTTTTGAGAAAAGTTGGCCCTGTTTCTTGAAAGAATAGTCTATAATTACAGCTATTTAATTTTTTAAAATCGCAAAATCTGGCGAAAATAGTGCCCTAATCATCATTTTTTTCTTGACTGCTCAAATAGATAGTATATGATATGCCGAAACATCTCCTGATTTTAGTGTTGAAAATCCGTTTCCGTGATCTAGTTCCATGTTTATTCGGAAAAAACAGACAAAGAATAAGAAAACCGGTAATGTTTACACCAAACATGAACTGGTAGAGTCCTATCACACGGCTGATGGCCCTAGACAAAGAACTATTATGCAGTTAGGCCGACTTGATCTCCCCAAAAAGCATTGGCCGGTTATGGCCAAAGAACTGGAGAGGCGTTTGGCCGGAAATTCCAACCAGGAACAACTATCATTCATACCAGAAAACAAGACCAAAGCCATATTAAAGCTTGAGAACACGGTCCAAACCTTAGCCGATAAAGCCATGAATAATTATCACGCTTTGAAACGGCATTCAACCACAGACTTTCCAGAGTCTCAACTTCAGAGTCAGCTTCCAACAAACAATAACGATAACGAATCAGCTGAGATGTCTGATTCGGCGGTTGAATCGGCTGATGGGGCCCTGTTCAAAATGGTGGACTGTAATAGTCTCATCACCACTTGTTCGAGAAGTTTTGGCCCGGAGCTGGTCGGTCATCATGTTTGGAAACAGCTTCGATTTACCGATGTGCTCAATAAATGTGGTTTCTCAAGCCGTGAAGTAAGCCTCAGCGAGGCAGTTATCGTCGGTCGCCTGGTACGACCCTCCAGTGATTTATCAACTTGGAAATGGATTCGAGAGAATTCAGCCATATCCGAACTTACCAGAACTCCTCTGATCAGAATCAAGAAAGATGCTGTTTATGAGATTTCGGAAGAGATATTGAGACATAAGAAAACAATAGAACAACATTTACTCAAGCGGGAACAAAAACTTTTCCCTGACCGTCAGTCTTTATATTTATTCGACTTAACCAACTTTTATATGGAGGGGAGCTGTACCAAGAACTCCCTGGCTGCTTTTGGAAAATCGAAAGAAAAACGGAATGATTTGCGATTGGTTTCCCTCGCCTTAATGGTTGATAGTGATGGTTTTCCTGTCACTTCTCGTGTTTACCAGGGAAATATTGGAGAACCCGCCACCCTCAAAGATATTATGGAGGATATGGGATATCTCAACCCAAATGGTCAACTGGAGTTTGCCTCGGTAAAACCCATACTGGTCATGGATAGGGGAATTGCAACCACTGAAAACATTCAACTTATCAAAGGTTATCAATTCCCCTATATCGTCGTAGAGCGAGCTCCCATACATAAGGAGTATGCCTCCAGTTTTAGTGAATATCAGGATAAATTTGAACCCATTATCCGAAAAGGACAAAAAGAGGTATGGATACATAAAGTAACCGGCAGTGATGATAAAACCAGTCGCATCTTGTGCGTTAGTGAAGGTCGTAAAGCCAAGGAAAAAGCCATCGCTGACAGATGGGTTGACCGCGCAGCCAATGATTTGGAGCGGTTTCGCTCTTCCATTCTAAAAGGCAATATCAAAGCCATAGATAAGGTTTATCAGCGCCTGGGAAGAATCAAAGGTCGCTATAAAGGTTTTAACAAACGCTTTTCCGAAAAAATAGAGATCGATACCGAGGGGAAAAAAGCTGTTAACCTCAGTTGGAAAATCGTCGAGGCTGATCCTGAAGAAAAGGAAACCTTATTCGGATGTTACGTAATAGAAACCGACCAGATCAATCTAGACGCTAAAAAGATCTGGCATCTATACATGACGCTTACCAGAGTTGAAGCTGCCTTTCAAAGCCTCAAGACAGATATCGGCACACGCCCCATATTTCACCAACTGGCTAAAAGAACGGAAGCTCATATCTTGGTATCGATATTAGCCTATCACCTTCTGATAACCATCGAGTATCAATTGTCCCGTCACGGAGACAATCGCAGTTGGAAAACCATTCGCACCATTTTGGAAACACACCGCCGAGAGACGATAATCTTTACTGATAAAGACAAAATAATCAATCATATAAGGCAATCCGGACAACCCGAACCTTCTCATGTAGATATCTACAGAAAACTCAAAATCAAGGATCCGCTGAAACGTAATCATTATATCGCAGGTCGCAGAACCTAGTGACCTAATTTTTTTCTAAAGATCAATAATTTTAGTTAGTTATGTATTTTTAGGGGGAAACTTGGGATAAGGATTTTACTCGCTACATCATCCTGGGAGCTTGCAATCCGTCTTTAGCGTTTCAAGCTCTCACCACCGATCTGGATATTGGTTTACTGCTGCCCTGTAATG
>NZ_JAZFTO010000339.1:0-10900 GCF_036446775.1 Candidatus Desulfatibia sp. | reverse complement strand
TTATAGCAGTTTCCGTCATGACGATTATCTATACATCGCTTCGATCAGGTCGCTGAAGGCTTCGTTCACATACTTTCTCTTGACCTTCATGGTCGGTGTGACTTCCCCATCTTCCTCATAGAGCTTTTTTGGGAAAATAGTGAAGCGCTTGATCTGTTCCACCCGGGCCAGGGTTTGGTTGACCTGATCGACCTCGTGCTTGATGAGCTTTAGTATCCCTTCACTGCGGGTAAGGTCTTTGTAGGTGGAAAACTGGACCTTGTGGTCCTGGGCATATTTGACGACATTGTCTTCATCGATCAGAATCAGGGAAGATAGAAATTTCCTGCGGTCACCGATGACAACCGCATCGTTGATATACGGGCTGGCTTTTAATTTGTTTTCTATGAATTGCGGCGTAATGTTTTTCCCCCCCGCGGTGACGATAATATCTTTTTTCCGATCCGTTATCGTAAGATAGCCATGGCTGTCAATTTCTCCCACATCACCGGAATGAAGCCAGCCGTCTTTGATGGTCGCATCGGTTTCTTCGGGGTTCTTGAAATATCCTTTAAATACACCCGGGGAGTTTACAAGTATCTCTCCGTCATCGGCAATTTTGATTTTTACGCCGTCCAGAGGCTGTCCGACGGCACCAAATTTAACGTTTCCGATTCTGGAGAGTGTCGTCACACCGCTACCTTCTGTCTGCCCGTATCCTTCAACGAGGTTGACACCGATGGCTTGAAAAAAACAAAGCACATCGGGAGAAATGGGCGCCGCGCCTGAATAGGCGACCCGCATCCGATCAAATCCCAACCGCTCCTTCAACTTTCTGAAGACCACAAGGTATGCAAAAAAATAAAGGACTTCAAGAGAGAAGGGCACCTTTTTGAAGTTCATCTTAAGAGACGCTCTTTTTTGTCCGATCTTAAGCGCCGCATTGAAAACCAATCGTTTAAACCAGGTCGCATCGGACATTTTAATGATGATCGCAGAGTAGTACTTCTCCCATATTCTCGGAACCCCGTGCCCGACGGTCGGTGAAATCTCGATCATATTATCCGTTACGGTATCTAAGGTTTCGATGAAGTTGACCGTATACCCGACAGCGATGTGCCCCATTACCGAAAACAGCTGTTCGAAAACATGGCACAGGGGAAGAAAGGACAAGACTTCATCCGTATCATACATGGGATTGTTCGAAGTAATCGCCCCGCCCATCCATATGAGATTGGCCTGTGTCAGCATGACCCCCTTGGGCGGGCCTGTTGTTCCGGAAGTGTAGATGAGCATCGAAACATCTTCGGGTTTGATCTTTTTTATTCGGGCTTCAACCATGCCCGGGTGGGAAAGGGTGACCGCTTTACCGATTTCGATCAATTCCGCATAGGTCAGCACCGCAGGATCCTTGAAATGTCGAAGTCCTTCCGTATCCCACACAATGACCTTTGTGAGCCCGGGGGTGTTCTCCCGGAACATAAGCCACTTGTCCAGCTGCTCTTCATTTTCTACAAATAGAAACCTGGAATCTGAATGAGAGACCACATATTCAACCTGTTGCCATGCATTGGTGGCATATATGCCGGCGACAATTCCACCCGCACATTGGACAGACATGTTGATGACAACCCACTCGGGACAGTTGTCACCGATAATCGACACACAATCGCTTTTCTCGAGCCCCATGGATATTAGCGCAGAAGCGATGCGCTGTGTCTGTTTGAAGTATTCGTTCCAGGAAATATCATGCCAGAGGCCGTAGGCCTTTTTCCGTATGGCCACCCGGTCGCCATACTTTAAAACCGCTGCTCTAAAAACCTTCGGTATGGTTGAGTTTTTGCTGTTTTGCATTTTAGGGGTTACCGCCACCTTTTTTTCCGTTTCCACCGCTGATAGCCCTTGGCGGAGGACTCGGATCGAACACCCATATAGAATTCCTTCACATCTTTATCTCTCATGAGCTCCGCGGCTTTTCCTTTCATCACAAATCTACCGTTTTCCAGTATAAGCCCGTAATCGGAAATGGACAGTGCCATCCTGGCATTCTGCTCCACCAGCAGAATACTCACGCCTTTCCGGTTAATCGTCTTTATAATCTGGAATATCTCTTTTACCAGAATGGGAGACAGGCCCAGAGAAGGTTCATCCAGACAGAGGAGTTCGGGTCGACTCATCAGGGCCCTGCCGATGGCCAGCATTTGTTGCTCCCCCCCGGAAAGTGTCCCTGCCCACTGATTCCTTCTTTCTTTTAAAACAGGGAAGTAATTGAATATTTCGTCAAGGTCCGTACGAATGTTCTCTCTGTCTTTGCGGGTATAGGCACCCATCTGCAAATTTTCAAAAACCGTAAGCTCCTCGAAGACCTGGCGGCCTTCCGGAACGTAGGAGATCCCCATTCGGACAATCTTTTCAGTGTCTAAACCATCGATCCGTCTTCCCTTGAATTCGATGGTACCCTTGTCCGGCTGGTCTTCGATCAGCCCCATGATTGTTTTTAAAATGGTCGATTTGCCGGCGCCGTTATTCCCCAGAATAGCCGTAACCGTCCCCGCTTCAACAGCAAGAGAAGCCCCTCGAATCGCATATATCAGATCATAGTATGTCTCGATATTCTTTACTTCAAGCAACATGCTCAAGGTCTTCATCCGCTCCCAGATAGGCTTCTAGAACTTCGGGGTGTTTCTGAACGTCCTCCGGCGTCCCTTCTGTAATGGAACTTCCAAAATTGATGACCAGTATCCGACGGGAAATATCCATTACAATATTCATGTCATGCTCAATCAGAAGGATGGTGACACCGAGTTCATCCTGAATGTCCTTTATCCAGAAAATAGTGTCCTGCTTCTCTTCCGCGTTCATCCCCGCGCACGGTTCATCCAGCAGAAGCAATTCAGGCTCCAGGGCCAGGGCCCGCCCCAGTTCGACAAGTTTCTGTGTCCCGTACGGCAGCCCGCCCACCAGTTTGTCCCTGACGGTCTGTAGGTCAAGCAGGTCGATAATCTCTTCCACTTTTCTACGGTGCTCTGCTTCTTCCCGGCCCGCAAAAGAATGCTTGCCCCACATAAACATACAATCAAAGAGACCTGTTTTTAGATACAGATGCCTCCCCAGCATGATGTTATCCATGGTGCTCATATACTTGAAAAGTTCGATATTCTGAAATGTGCGGGCAATTCCGATTTTGGCAACCTTGTCCGGTTTCAGACCGATAAGATTTTTCCCTTGGAAATAAACATTGCCGGAATCCGGTTTGTAGATCCCGTTGATACAGTTGAATAAAGTGGTTTTACCGGCACCGTTGGGTCCGATAATAGCGTATATTCCACCTTTTTCCATTTGAAAGGAAATGTCATCCAGGGCTTTTAAGCCGCCAAATGAAATCGAAAGGTTTTCAATCTTGAAAAATACCATAAGCGTTCTTTGCAAGTGAAGCACCCCGCCCTAAGGGGCGGGGCTTCAAATTTGATGAATTCGAAAAAGTCGAATTCACCAAGTGTTTGGTGTTTAGTATTTTGTGTTTTGGTTGAAATAAGTAGTGTTATATCATAATGTTAAATCGCTAAGCACTAAACATCAAATACAAAACACTCTCGTAAAAAGGTCGTTTTTTGACTTTTTACGAGACCCTTAGATATCCGGGTTATTTAACGGTCAGCCAACTGGTCAGCACTTCATATTTGCCGTCCGCCAGGCATTTGACCAGAAAAACCTCGTTGGTTCCGAGCCTGCTGCTGGGGTCCTTCGGATCAAAAGGTTTAAAATTAATCGTTCCCATAATTCCCTTGAAATTTCTGATGCCTTCCATCTCTTTGACAAATCTCTCCCGGGTCAAATCACGGCCGCTCCGATGCAGAGCCTCCACCATTGGCTCGATAAAACCAAAGCCGGCATAGAAAAAGACACCCCATCTTTCCTCTTTTGCGGCGTATTTTTCATATGCTTTTTTATATTTTTTCATCAGCGGATTTTTGGAATCGGGCAGCTCGGCAAATGACCCCGTGATAACACCCTGCCACAATCCTTTGCTGATTTTGTACATAAATGGAAAATCGGACAGTGTGCTGGTGCTCATCCACTGAGGCGCGAATTGCATGGCCTTGGCTGTTCCCATGATGGTAAGCCCGTGTGTCGGGCTTACCCACAAAAGCACCGTGTCGGCCCCGGCCTGTTTCATTTTCATTACATGGGACTTCATGTCCTTATCTTTAACTTCTACCGGGACTTTGGCAACCAGTTCCAACCCGTGCCGCTTCAACATATTTTCCGCGCCTTCAAGGCCGTTTTTCCCGTACCCGTCATTCTGATAGGCCATGGCAATTTTCTTGCTGCCCAGGTTGTTTACCGCATACGCGACAAGCGCCATGGCCTCATTAAAATACAGCGGATAGGTCGCAAACTGGTATTTCTCAGGCGGCGTGATCCAATAATGCGACCCTGACGCCGCGCCCACCCAGGGGACCTTTCGCTCCATGAGGTACTTCCTTACCGCCATACCCGGCGCGGTACCCACGCCCGAAGCCCACGCAAATATGCCAACGCCTTCCTGCAGTTCTTTCACGCCCGCCATTGTCTTGGCAGGGTTGTAGCCGTCATCAAACATATGGTAAACAATCTTGCGGCCGTGTATTCCGCCGGCTGCGTTGATCATCTTGAAATAGACCGCCGTACCCCGGGCCACCGATCCCCAGGCCGCTGCCGGGCCTGTCTGGGGGCCCCACTGGCCGATGTGGATTTCCGTATCCGTAACCCCTTCTTCCGCCACCGCCCCAAAGGCAAATCCTATAACCATTACCATTACCGCCAATACAACCCACAATTGTCTCTTTTTCATACATGCCCTCCTTTTTGTTAGGTATAATGCAAGATTTAGGTCACACTTTTTTCACGTAATGCCTTGCGAAAAGTCCGCTCGGCTTAACGCAGAGAACCATGACAATGATCAAAAAAGCTACAACCGATTTAAATTCGATGGAAACGTAACCACCGAACAGATTCTCGATGATCCCGAGGAGATAGGCCCCGATCACCGCACCGGGCAGAGAGGTCATGCCCCCCATGACTGCGGCGGCAAACCCTTTGAGCAAAGGGTCCCACATCATGAAAGGCTGCATGGCAACCGGCGCAATCAGCAGTCCTGCCGTACAGCCCACAAAAGAGGAAATTCCCCAGGTGACCATTAAGATGCGATGGGTCCGGATTCCCATCAGGCGCGCGGCCGTGCTGTTTTGCTGGGTGGCTTTCATTGCCAGACCCAGTTTGGAAAACCTGAAAAAAAGAAAAAGGGCCCCCGTTAAAAAAAGCACCACAACAAGTGTCAGAACCTCCAGTGTGCTGATATAAATTTTTCCAAGAGCAATGCTGTCATAGGGTAAGATGGGAAATGCCATGGTTTTGGGGTCGGCGCCGAACTTCCAGGAGACCAGGCCCAGCAGGACCATCTCCATGCCAATGGTAATAACGATCATGCCGAGAATATTCGGTTCTTTTGCTCTCCTCAAAACGGCGAACTCCAGGATGCACCCCAGTACTGCTGAAAATATCAATGCGGCCGGAAATGCGACATAATAAGGCAGTCCATGATATTCAATGAGCATGTATGCAAAATAGGTAGAAATTAGCGCCATTTCACCCTGGGCAAAATTGGGGACTTCAGACGTTTTGTAAATAATGACCATGGCAAGTCCCATCAGGGCATAAGAACTCCCGACCGCAATTCCGTTGACAACTATCTGTAAAAAATCAAGCATAAGAAAATACTACCCCTAAAAAGGCCAGGTTTTCCAGTATTTTTTTATTCTAATCCAGATACCGTAAATCCCTAACGGCTCAAACAGCATAATCAGGATCATGATCGATCCGAACACAATGAACTGGATATTCGATATCCCGGTAGTTGAGAAATAGCTTCTGGAGAAGTTCTCCAGCCACTCACCCAGGTAAGGAATACTCAAAATATTCCTCAGTTGTAAATCCATCCAGCTGAGCAGTCCCGCCCCCGCGATGGATCCCATAATCGAACCCAGCCCTCCCACGACGATCATGGCAAGAAACATGATCGACATCATTAGGGTAAAAATTTCCGGTTCGATAAAGCGGAGTACAAACGCATAAAGACCGCCGGCGATACCGGCGTAAAAAGCACTCAGCGCAAATGCCAGGGTTTTGTACAGCACAAGGTTGACACCCATGGTTTCGGCGGCGATATCCGCATCACGGATGGCAATGAATGCTCGGCCCACCTTGGTTTTGATCAGGTTGCGAGCGGCAACCGTCATCAGGACGGTAATGGTGATTAAGAGGTAATAAAAATGCCTATCGGAGTTCAGGTGCCAGGGGCCAATGGTCAATTCAGGGGCATGCAGGCCGTCTCTGCCGCCAAAGAATTCCAATCTGCCGATAATCTGGGTGATGGTCAGCCCGAAGCCGAGCGTGGCAATGACGAGATACGGGCCTTTGAGCCTCAGCGCAGGCAGGCCGAGCAGAAAACCGAATAAAGACGCGATCAATCCGGATACGGGCAACGCGAGAAGAAAGGGGAGGCCGGCCCGGGTCATAAGGACGATCGTTCCATAGGCCCCGATGGCGAAAAAACCGGCATGGCCGAGAGATATCTGGCCCGTGTACCCCACAAGAATATTGAGACCCAGCGCCACAATGATGTTTATGGCCATAAAATTAGCGACATATACGTAGTAATTTTTAACCAGGAACGGAAAAACCGCAAGGAAGATAATGAGGACGGTAAACCAGAAAAAGATAACACCCGAGCTGAAAAGTTGCAGATCCTCGTAATAATCCCTTTTCATGTCCATGGCAGGGCTTCTTTCCAGTTCGTATGTTATTGATGCCGGCGCATCAACTTAGATTGGTGATGTATATTGCTATATTCAAATAAAATCGTGTTACGATTTTATCAAACTCCCGCAGTCAAGCTGCGGGATCAGATTGGCGCAAGGTTCACCCCGCTTTTAAAGCGGGGCTAAAATTCCCATCCCCGTAGCCCCACAAGCGGGATTTCCGCTGCGCTTCTATACATCAAAAATAACTTTCGCTTCCCAGCCTTCAGACCCTCTGCTGACCTGAATCTGATGGTAGGTTACCGCCTTGATTTCAATTTTGATCTCATGGCGGTCAGGATCAAAAGGATCGAGCTCGACCTTTGCAGACAACTCATTTTCAGAAAGGGCCAGAATATGTACTTGTTTTACCAACAGTTCTTTGCCGTTCCAGAAATACAACAGCTCCCTGAGCCAGTTTACCATCAGATCCGGCCAGTCATCACCAGTTACCTTAAGATCGGCAGTGTCCAGGTTCTCCAGCGAGTCGATTTCCGTGAGCATGTCAAATGTGGCAAAAGCGGCGTTGGCAAACAATTCCACCGGGTCGGTCCCAAAGACATGTATGCCGAAATCGGCCGTATGGTCAATCAGTGTATACTTTCCTCTAATTTTCTCCTTTTTGCTCAATACGTACTTCATTCACAAACCACATTTAAATAATAATTTTTCCGGTTTTTTCGGTGTTGTAACCGCCCAAGGCTGCCACCCGTTTTCTAAACTCGGCGGAATTGATGGTTTCAAGCAGGATCTGGATGTTTTGCGATTCAAAATGCGCCTCAGGAATTACAAGATCGTACTGTTCGGTGACTACGGGAATAAAGTCCAGGTTCAAGGCCTTGGCCGCTGCATAGATCCCTAAACCCACATCAGCGGTACCGCTAAGCACACCCACGGCTACCGACATGTGGGTAAACTCTTCATTTTCATAACCTCTTATTTTGGCGGGATCTATGCTTAGCTGCTTCAACCTGTAATCGAGTAGAATTCTGGTGCCGGATCCGCCTTGACGGTTTATGAATGTGATATCTTCACGGGCAAGATCCCCAAGTCCTTTGATTGCCTGCGGGTTTCCGGGCAGAACCATCAAGCCCTGATCCCGCAAAACAAGATGCACCAATCTTACCCTGATATCAGCAAGATACCGCTTTATATAGGAAATATTGTAAGTGCCGTCTTCAGCATCCAGAAGATGTAATCCCGCCAGATGGCACACCCCTTTTTTAATGGCCATCAGCCCGCCCATACTGCCGACGTGGCTTGAAGAAAGGATAACGTTGCAGTGGGCAGCCCTGATGCGGTCAGCCAAAACATCCAGCGTGTTGTCATGGCTGCCGACTGCAACAATGGTGTTGTTAACAGCCGCCAGGGGGCGCAGCAGTTCGGCCGTCACGGGCTGGTGAATTTCAAGACCCTCGAGATGGTTGGGTATCCGCACGATGCCATCGGCCTCGGTAAAGGTAGTGATACAGCCCGCCCCTCTGGGCAGAGGCGTTGCCACTATCTTGTTGTCGACAGCCCCCAGCTTTACCCTAAGGAATTCTTCAACACCAAGCTTGGATGCGATTTTTCTTGTGGGTTCAACTTGAACCAAAGGCCTTTGTTTTTCGGGCTGCCCCAGCATCCTGCAAATCAGCGGCCCGACAAACTGCTCAAAGGCGATGATGGCCGATACCGGGTATCCCGGGATTCCAAATACGGATTTGCTGTTGACGGCACCGATTAGAATCGGTTTTCCAGGCATAATCGTAACTCCGTGGACCAGTATCTCGCCAAGGTCGTCGATAACGCTCCTGGTATAATCTTCGGACCCTGCCGATGACCCGCCCAAAACCAGAACCATGTCAAAATCACTGTTAATCGCTCTGTCAATCGTTTGTTTAATTTGATCATGATCATCTATCAGCATCTCGTTGCGGACAAAATCTGCACCACACGATTCAATAAGATTCCCCAGCACAAAAGAATTGGTCTCAAACACCTGGCCGGGGGCAAGCTCTTCGGAGACGGTGCGTCGCCAGTCCACAAGCTCTGAACCTGTTGGAATAATGAGTATTTTAGGTTTTTTGCGGACTGCAACCTTAAAAACACCTCCGGAAAGCAGGGCGCCGACGCAATATGGAGTGATAACATGGTTCTGGGGAAATAAGAGTTCCGTAGCGACAATGTCTTCGCCCATTTTTCTGACGTTCTGCCATGGAAACGCCGGTGCCTCGATTTCAACACGGCTTTCGTCCAGGGTGTTGACATGTTCGATCATGATCACCGCATTGGTGCTTGCAGGCATTACATGACCGGTATTGATAAAGAATGCGTCCCTGGCGATCACAAGTTCTTTTGGTTTTGTTTCCGAGGCGCCAAAAGTAGTTTCAGCTTTTACGGCGATGCCGTCCATGGCCGCTGAGTGAAAATTGGGAGAAGAAAGCTCAGCGTATATTGGCTTTGCAAGTACCCGGCCAACAGCGTCCGGCACCGAAACCGCCTCGCTTAAAAGCACTCCGCTGGACGCAAACCTTTCAAAGAGGATTGCGCGAGCTTCTTGCAGGGTTTTCATCTGCAGATATATATTACGCTTATGTTGCATTTTTTTTCGTTTTCCATTTCCACCGCAAAGACGCAGAGGGCGCAAAGATTATAAAAATCATTTTTGACAGGATCGACAGGATATTCAGGATTTACTTATAATTTTTACCGTTTCCTGCCTCCGGCTCGTAGAGCCTACGCCTCGGAGAGATGAAACTGTGAAACCAAATAATCAAGTCTATCTTGTTAATCCTGTCTAAATAAAAATTGTCCATTGAGCGGTCCTACAAAAGGAAAACTTCAACCTCTGTGCCTTGATCCAAGCCTTCCGAGTTGATGCCGATTTCGATCAAGCCGTCGGCCTGTACCATTGTACGAATAAGGCCTGATTTACCCAGAATCGGTTCCGCCCATAGCACACCCTCTTTTTCAACCAGTCGCACCCGGACATAATCAATGCGCCCTTGCGCCGAGGAGAGGTTCCTGCTGAGCAGAGCAGAAGGTTTTATAACTTTTTTGTGTTGCGCAGCAAGGCCGGCGATATGTTCAATAAACGGCCGCACAACAATTTCAAGAACGACCATGGCGGATACTACATGGCCGGGCAAACCCCAAATGGACATGTGCTGCGATTTGGCTAAAATCGTGGGTTTGCCGGGACTGATCGATATGCCGTGGACCAGAATCTCGGCATCCGGCAGGGCCTTCAGCACCTCTATGGTAAAATCGCGGGTGCCTACGCTGCTTCCCCCTGAAAGCAGCACCATGTCTGCTTGAGCCAAAGCCGCTTTGCATATTTCGAAAAGATCATCAAAGCTGTCCCGCACAATCCCGAAAGAGACCGGCACACCTCCGGCGACACGCACCATGTTAGCCAGTGTATACGTGTTAATGTCCCGGATCTGGCCGGGTGCGGGAATCGCATTAACCGGCACGATCTCGTCCCCCGTGGAAATAACGGCAATAACCGGCTGGCGGTAAACACTGATGGTTCCTTTGCCCAAGGCTGCCAAAAGACCTATTTCCTGGGGCCGGAGTTTCCGACCGCCGGCAAGGACAGTATCACCCTTGCGGACGTCTTCCCCTTTTTCCAGAACGTTCTGCCCCGGAGCAACGCTTTTATATACTTCTATAGTTGTATTGTCGATAACCTCGGTATGCTCTACCATAACAACACTGTCGGCGCCATGCGGCAACATACCGCCTGTAGATATTTTAGCGGCTTCCCCGGATGCGATTGAAAATGAAGGGGATGCTCCCATCTCTACAGTGCCTTTTATGACCATATAGCCGGGGTTTCCTTCGGTGGAGCCAAAAGTTGAGGCAGCCTTGACAGCGTACCCGTCCATTGTGGCTCGCATAAAATCGGGAAGATCAATGTTCGAAACTATGTTATTAGCCAGAACTCTTCCCGCGGCCTTTGCCAGCGAAACGTCTTCGGTTCCCACCCGGGGGAAATCAGATGCGTAAGCAAGGACCTGCTTTAAATCCGTAACCTTGAAAAATTCTTTCATAAATAGAATCGCTCCGCCAATAGAATCGCTCCGCGATTCTATATA
>NZ_JAZFTO010000338.1:0-5021 GCF_036446775.1 Candidatus Desulfatibia sp. | reverse complement strand
TCAAATTCCAAACAAGGGCTAAAACTATTTTTTTATTCTTTTGTTTGTTATTTGTTTTTTCGGTCATTGGAATTTATTTGTTATTTGTATTTTGTTATTTGGGATTTCCCCTTTTGGTCATTGTTATTTGTTTGATATTTGATATTTGGAATTTAATTTACTAACACCCCTTTTTCAAAGGTCTTGATTTCATTTGACAGATTAGGTCGATATTGTCAAACTGCATTCGGGGTTCAGGATTCAAAGGTTCGGGGTTTGGGATTCAAAGGTTATGGGGTTTAGAGGTTCCCCCTTCTGGGCTCTGGGCTCGGCGTTAACCCCTAAATATATAACCCCTGAACCTTTGAACCCGACTCGGCTGAGCTCGTCGCAGGCTGAACCTGCGAAGGCCTACGAATGGTAACCCTGAACGATGAACTCTGAACCTGTGAACGCTTACAAAAACTTTAAGCTTACCATTGAATACGACGGCGGTGCCTATCACGGCTGGCAGCGCCAGGCAACCGAGCCGACCATTCAGGAAGAGATTGAAAAAGCATTAATGACCATGGCCGGCGTAAAAGTCGTCCTGACAGGCTCGGGACGGACGGATGCCGGCGTGCATGCCTACGGCCAGGTGGCGAATTTTCTATGTGAGACAACCCTTACTCACGATGTTTTTCAAAGAGGACTCAACAGCCTTTTACCGCGTGATATTATCATAACCGCATGCGCGGAGGTACCGGAAACATTCAATGCCCGTTATGATGTGAAAAGCAAAACATATCACTACAAGATATTGAATCGCGGTCTTTGCGCAGCCATCGGGCGGCAGTACTCCTGGCATATTCCCCAGAAGTTAGATTTGAGCGCCATGCGCCGCGCTTGTGGTCATATTATCGGCACCCATGACTTTAAAGCCTTTGAAGGTACGGGCAGTCCCAGAACGCACACCACGCGCCGGGTAATCCATGCGGATCTGGTAAAAGATAATGACGGCTATCTAATCTTTGAGATTGAAGGCGAAGGATTCTTAAGATTTATGGTCCGAAATATTGTGGGAACGCTTGTGGATGTCGGACTTGCCAAAAGTACTCCGGAAGATTTTAAAAGGATTATGCTGTCAAAGGACCGTAACCTTGCCGGTATAACGGCCCCGCCCTGCGGGCTATATCTGATGCAGGTCAACTATTGATGAATTCGTAAAAATTAGAATTCATCATTTAGCGCCAGTTGCCCCAAAACACCTTTCTATTGTGATCATGCTGTTTTCCAACTATCTCTTCCATTTTTTGCATGCTTAGGGTCCCATGTCTTACAAAATGCGCATTCATTTTGGCTTCATCTTCACCAAGAGTCTTGGCCCTGTCAGGATGTGTCTCAAACACCTTTTTGCGGTATGCAGCCTTCAGGCCTGAGAGTCTGAGGTATCTCAAAAGATCGAGAGAAATCTCGATCTCGGGGCCAAAAAGGATGCCGCACGCATCGCAAAGCTCTGCTATTGATGGAGCGGTCAGCATTAATTCTCCTTTCACGAAAAATACTACTACTACAGCCGCATGCATAAAAGAGCCGGACTAGGCAGCCGACTTGTTCTTCATCTTTTGGACCTGTTCGTTGTAAAAGGCAATAACCTCCCTGCGGTTCAGCATCCCCAACAGAACACCATGATCATCATCCCTTACGACCGGCAGGCTGTCGATGTTTTTGATCGTAAACTTTTGAAATACGGAGTTCAGGTCATCAGACGGGGTGGTGCTGATAAGATCAAAAGTGGCAACATCCCTCATCACGACAAGGTTATCGATACCCTTTGAAAAGAGCACGCCCCTGATGTCCGTACTGGAAAAAATCCCCACCAGTCTGTTATTTGGATCTACTACCGGGAAATAGTGCTGTTTGGTCTCGCAAAAGAACTCCCTGAATTCCCGAAACGTCATGTTCTGGGGAATCAGCTTGACGTCTTTCACCAGGTGCATGAGGTCCTGGACCCTGATAGCCTGTAAAATATCCACAAAGAAATCTCCGGCATGGGCCGGAGAAGCGACCTTATTTTTGACCTGCCGTTCGTAGATGGTCCATCTCCGGGCCGCAAGGTAAGAGACTGAACAGACCAGCAGGCTCGGCAGCAGCAAATGATAGGAGTTGGTCATTTCACTGACAAATATGATGGTTGAAATCGGCGTGTTGGAAACAGCCGTAAAAAAGCCGGCCATACCCACCACTACAAACGCCCCGGGTTGGGTGACGACACCCGGTATGATCTGGTGAAATAGTTTTCCGACGACACCACCCAGAGACCCGCCGATGACAATTGAAGGTCCGAACACGCCTCCGCTGCCTCCGGAACCGATGGAAAACGCAGTGGTGAAGATTTTCCCCATGGCCAGAAGAAGCAAAAACGGTATGGTAAGATCATTGTCGAGCGCCATCTGGGCAAAACCGTAGCCAAAAGCCAGTGTCTGGGGCAAAAAGAAACCGATGATGCCGGTACACAATCCTCCGAGGCCCGGCTTTAAATAATTCGGTATATTCAGGGACTTGAACAGTCGGACAATGCCATAAAACGATTTAACGTACAAAATACCGGTGCCCACCAACACCAGGGCCAGCACGAGATACGGCCCCAATTCCAGAGGATTGCGGAATTGAAAATAAGGCGCCTCAAACAGCGATCCCCAGCCGAACACCAGGCTAAACAGGCAATAAGCCACCACCGATGAAATTCCGGCCGGAATAATCACCTCGGACTCAAATTCGGGGTCCCGGTAAAGTACCTCGGAAGCAAAAAGGGCACCCGCCAAAGGAGCCCTGAAGATACTGCCGACGCCGGCACCGATTCCTGCCGCCATCATGATGCGCCGCTCACGGTCAGACAATTTCAGTTTGGTCGCCAGAAATGATCCGAATCCTGCCCCAATCTGCGCGATGGGACCTTCCCGCCCACCTGAACCACCGGTGGTGAGGGTAAGGGCAGAGGCGATGATTTTAACAATCGGAACCCGGCTGCGTATAAAGCCGCCTTTGTTGTGATAGGCATCGATGGCAGCATCCGTGCCGTGACCTTCGGCTTCAGGGGCATAGGTATACACCAGCCACCCGCTCAAAACGCCGCCCAAAGCCGGAAGAATAAGCAGAATGTAGCGATTCAACGGTGTTCCCGTCACTGGAAAAAGATGATGTTCACCGGCCGGAGAGGGAGGCCTGTACCCGGCCACCAGATCCATGAAATAATACAAACCGGCCTGGCAAAGATAGTAGAAAGCAATAGAACCCAAACCGGCGATAATGCCGATTAATACAAAGTTTACGGTCCATTTGCCGGCATGGGCGATAATGACGGACCTTTCTTTAACGGCAAAAGCTTTTAAGCTTCTTTTCAGTTGCGTGAATAGACTCATTTATCAAGCGCTTTCAGATCTTCAACGCCTTGCAGGATAATATTGAACAGCTCAGGAATCTCATTTTCTTCCAGGCACGAAAAAGCGACCCTAAGGTCCGTTTGGCCCATTGAGATCAGCCCCACGCCGTATTTTTCAAGCAGGTGCAGCCGCAAGGGTTCAGCTTCAACGGATTTGAGTCTGATGCACATGAAATAACCGGAGTTAAATGGGTAAACGTCCCAACCATCTTTAAATTTGGGGTCCGAAAGGACTTCTTTGACACGTTGAGCCCTGTTTTTCAGAATCTTGAATTTTTCCTCTTTTTCAGCCTCATAGCTGTCCCCCTGCATAGATTTCAATACGATTGACTGGCCCAGATGGGATGCATTGGAAATAGAACCCCTGATGCTGCCGGCGGTCTTCTTCTCCAGGGCATCGTATACCGGCAAAGGATCACCTTCGATCTTACTTCCGTAAGTTATAAAACCGATTCTTAATCCCCAGGCAAAATTCTCCTTGGTGGCGCCGTCCAGCTTAACGGCCAATAGCCTGGGGTGCCGGTCGCATAACTGCGCAAAAAGGGATTCTTTCAACGTGTTGTCTTCGTAAAAGAGGCCGAAGTAGGAATCGTCCGTAACCGCTATGACGTTGGTTCCACTCCTGGCCGTATTCACAAGAATCTCGGCGATGCGACCGCCTTCTTCCTCACTGACGGTATAACCGGTAGGGTTATGCGGGAAATTCAGCAGGACAATAATTTTATCCTGTCTTTGCGCTTCAAACGTGAGCTTCTTTTCAAAAGCCGAAAGATTATATCCGCCGTCTTTAGAAAAGATTGGGAAATGACTGATGGTTACACCCTTTCTGACATTTAAAATCATATTATAGTTGCCCCACATCATGTCCGGCAAAACGATGATATCTCCGGGATCAGCCCATATACCGGCAAATATGCTGATAGCGTGGGTAATACCGCATGTAACCACCGGTAGGCTATATTTTTTATCTGTAAGCGATGGATTCTTTTTAACCAGGCTGTCCTGCCATATTTTTCTTAAAGCCGGAATTCCAAAAGACGGTGCATAGGTTAAAGACGCTTCCGGCTGGATGCCGTTAATGGCATCCATTACCGAAGGAAAGTGCATGGTGCGTCCATGCTCTGTAGCAATTCCTATGGTTGCATTTAACTTATAAGCTTTGGCCTTGGCTTCCGCGCTCTGGCTTAAAATCCCTTTAGGGAAAAAGAGATTTTTGCCCATTTCCGAAAGCATATCCAATAGATGAGGATTCCCCTGTGCGATGATCCGGTTGAGGTCCTGCGCAATAGGATGCATGTATTTACCTCCTGGTACACTGATGTGGCATACGGTACTATTTTATCATTTAACATCTTGATAAACAACCTTGCCAAGAATAGTAACGCTTTTTACTATACCAAAAAAATCTAATAATAACAACTATTCTTACATTCCAGACCTCGTTATTTGCCTTATATAAATGACCGTAGACCTTTATATACCTTGGGATTGCACATAAATTGGACATCAGGTCGGTCTAGGTTATAAGGTTCCGGGTTCCCGGTTCAGGCCTCCGGCTCGTAGAGGCACGATCCTACGCCTCGGAGAGGTTAAGCGCTTCGCGCTTTTTTCCTTAACCATT
>NZ_JAZFTO010000337.1:0-9889 GCF_036446775.1 Candidatus Desulfatibia sp. | reverse complement strand
TATTTTTAAAACGTTTTATCTATTATATCAAGATGTTTCTGTGGCCCGACCCCATTTAACATAATTTCCCTGAAATCTCGAACCGCGGTGCTGCCACAAGGGGCGATCAGGAGGTCTCCGGCCGCTTGGGCTTGCGGAGGTAAAACGACAGCAATAGGCAGATGACAATACCGAACAAACAGGCCAAAAAAGCGTTTTTGAACCCCGATAGCGGGTAAAGATCGCCAACGCGGCCAGCCCGATCCAGCATGGCGCCTGTAAGAACCTGAAAAACGGCAACGCCGAGAAACGGTGCCGAGTTGAGCATGCCGGAGGTCAAACCCAGAATTTCCAAAGGTGTGGTCTCCCGGACGATCCCCCACAGCGTACTAATGAATCCACCCGTGGCAATGCCCATCACCAGCAGCACCAGAGAAAGGCCGCCGGCCCCCAACTGACTGAACAAAAATATGATTCCCACCCAGGTAAAGGTATATACAGACAGGATCAAAATCAGGGTGTTTCCCTTATTGAGCGAAAATCGGTCGATCAGCCAGCCCACAACAGGCGCACCGATGATTACGCCCACGGGAATCAGCATGTTCAGCTTGCTGGCAAAGATGTGTTCGATTCCAAGGGCCGCCATCAAAAACGGCGTTGCCCACAGCCCCTGCAAGGTTATCAGGGTGCCGTAAATGCCGAAAAAAATTGTCGCAATGATCCAGAATTGCCCGGAAGTCAACACTTTGACGGCCTTTGTTCTTGAACCCGGATTGCCTCCGGATGCTATGGCATCATTCACCTGAACCGTTTCGGATGGACGAGCGTAATCCCGGGTGAGCAACAGTGTGACAAATGCCAATCCCAGTGTGATCCCACCGATCAGAAAAAATGTGGGCCGCCACCCCCATGAAGCAGCCGCCCAGGCCAGGGGCGTGGTGGCAATCACTGCCCCGAAATTTCCCATGGCCATAAGCAGGCCGATCATGGTGGAAAATTCTTTTTTGCTGAACCACAGGGAGAAAGCCTTGACCGCCGGCACGTACACGCCGCCCACGCCAAGTCCGATAAGCGCCCGTCCCACCGAAGCCCAGCCGATGTTAGGCGCCAGGCCGAAAAGAAAACTTCCTGCTGCGGCCGCCATGCACCAGTAACCGATCACTCGCCGGGGTCCGAGCCGGTCCGACAGGTATCCCACAAGCGGCTGCTCAAAGGCATAGAGATAAAAATACATAGACGACATGAAGCCCAGCGCCGTTGCGTTGGTGTCAAAGGCTTTCAAAAGATCCGAGGCGATGACAGAGGTGGACACCCGGTGGAAATAGGCGAAAAAGTACACCAGGCAGATGACGGCAAAGACTATCCAGCGGTGGGGATCACGGTATGGAGAGCGGGTGTGGTTTTTCATTTAATTTTCCCGGAGTTGATTCCCTTTCCCGCAACGATTTGCGGGCATGGGTGATATTGCACCGAAGCTATCCCTCCAGCGCTCTATGATCTATGGCGCGATTCGTATCCCCGCTTAATACTGCAGAACGCATCAAGGCATTATGGCAAAGGCAAAAAAAGCCTGCCAGCACATACATGGCAGTGCTTTTATTGTCAATGATCAAATTTTATAAAATGCTCGTATTTTTATGGTTTTTGGATATAGAATGTTTGTTTGACTGCGGCAGGGCTTATTTTATAAGCAGGACTAAACCGTAAGGCCGATATCAAAAACAGTGTAACCGGCCCCGATGGGTTTTTACCCCGATTTATAATATTTCTTTGACACGCCCGACTTCGCCACTTTCTAGACGGACCTTAATCCCATGGGGGTGAGTCGGTGATTTGGTCAGGATATCTTTCACCACTCCTTTAGTTAATTTCTCGGTACGCTGATCTTTTTTTAATACGATCTGAACTTGCAGGCCGGGTTTTATTTTTTCACGGTTTGTACCGCTCATGTCTTTAATCTGATTGCCTGGCTGTCGTTAGGAATTTTATAATTTTATCTACGTCCCTGAGATCCTGTATTTCTGTCTATATAGAAAAATTCCCCTGATGGCAAGAGCAGGGCCAAAGAATAATTAAAATACGCCTCCCAAGCAACTTATAAACTAATGTGCGTCCAGAGTCCCATGTACAAACTTTTGAACGGTACCAATAAATTAGAATAGATAAAGGCAAAATCAGAAAGTTGACTTTAAATCGAGATAATGGCAGAATTTTATTCAACACCTTAAATCCAGACTGTAAGAATATTGGAGGGGACTATGACCGATATTTCTTCACTGATCGCAAAACCACCGCATGAGCGAAACATTTTTACAAACCGGACGCTGAACATGCGCTCCATCAGAGTCCTCGGTTACGACATGGACTATACCCTGATCCAATACCACGCCAAGCATTTGGAAAAAATGGCTTATGAACATTTAAAGGAAAAATTACTAGAACTCGGCTGGCCGGTAGATAATCTTTATTATGATCCGGAGATGATTATTCGAGGTCTTGTCATTGACAAGAAACTTGGCAATATCGTGAAACCAAATCGTTTCGGATATATAAAGCGGGCGTACCATGGAACACTGCTGCTGGGTCTTGAAGATATGCGAAAAATTTACTCAAGAACTGTAGTAGATATTCGTGAAAGCCGGTGGGTTTTACTTACCACGCTTTTCGACCTGTCTATTGGCTGCTTATATGCACAGTTAGTGGACAAGATGGACTGCCGTGAGCTTCCAGAAATGTTGGGCTACGCCGGTCTCCAGGAACAGGTGAGCAGAAATTTGGATCTTGCATATGCAAAAGGGTTGCTCAAGGACGAAATTCTCAAAGATCCGGAAAGTTATATCGTCGAGGATGTTGAAACTCCCCTTGCTCTCCTTGATCAGAAGCACGCCGGTAAAAATCTTGTGCTGATCACCGATTCCGATTGGGAATACGTAAAAGCAATCATGGCTTATACCTTTGATCGTCATCTATCGGATGGTTTGAACTGGAAAAATCTGTTTGACATGGTAATCGTTTCAGCAGGAAAACCCAACTTTTTTTTGCAAAAGCAGCCTGCTTTCGAAGTGGTCAATGAACAGGGCTTGTTGAAGCCTGTGGTCGAATCTCTGAAAAAGGGCGGTATCTATGTGGGCGGCCATGCCGGTATGGTAGAAGAAGCTTTCGGACTGGACGGTAGAAAAATCATGTATGTAGGAGACCATATTGAAGCAGATGTCCATGCTTCCGCTAGTATACTCAGGTGGCGTACCGCACTTGTCTTGCCAGAATTAGAGGAAGAGTTGGCCTGCTTGCGCGAATTTCGTGCCAAACAAACCAGTTTGTTGGAAATGATGCGGGAAAAAGTAAGGCTTGAAAATGATGAACTCCAGATTAAGCTTTATGTTCAACGGGCAGAGTTAGGTTATGGTCCGCAATCCCATGTGCCCGTTACAACCCTTTATCAGAAAATTGGAGAACTGTCGAAAAAGATATCCGCTTTGGACAAGCGCATCGGACCTCTGGCAAATAAGGCGTGGAAGATATTTAATCCACGTTGGGGACTTCTTACCCGTGCGGGCTGGGACAAGAGCTATTTTTCCCGGCTCTTAGAAGGATATGCAGATATTTATACCTCCAGAGTGTCCAATTTCCTTTACCGCACGCCCTTTGCACATCTACGTTCCACCAGAACCAGCCTTCCTCATGACGGTGGCATTATCGAAGGGCCAAGCAAGTGGGAAATTGGAGGTTAACGAGAACTATTTGTCATTCTTTTGGCCAAACTGTCAATACCTGGTTCTGAGGACCTGGACATTCATGCCGTATTTAAAGGAAGCACCTATGAGCGCTAACGTTATCGCAACCAAAAATTTTACGGCGTCCGGGCCGCCGGTCACAATGGTCGGGCTTGGCGGTGAAGGCATTCTGCGAACCCACAGGAGAGACGCTCAGGCACGCGAGGTGATTAAAACGGCCGTCAAACAGGGCCTCACCTATTTTGACTGCGCCCGGGTGTATGCCGACAGCGAGGTCTACTACGGATCCTTGTGGCGCGAACATCCGGAGACACGCTCCGGGATTTTTCAGGCCAGCAAATCAGCCCGGCGGGATAAAGACGGTGCGCTGGCAGACCTTGAAGAGACCTTCGAGCGTTTGGGGACCGATTATCTCGATCTGTGGCAAATCCACGATGTCCGCACAGACGATGATCTTAAGGCGATTTCGGGTCCCGGAGGCGCTTTGGAAGCATTCGTTGACGCCAAATCAGCCGGAAAAGTCCGTTATATCGGCGTTACCGGCCACCATGACCCCGCAATCCTGACCCGGGCCGTAGAGCAGTGGCCCGTGGATGCGGTGATGATGCCCGTCAACCCCGTCGAAGGTGTTTTGGGGGGGTTTTTGATAACCACGATGCCGACGGCCCGGGCCAAGGGCATGGCGATCATCGGAATGAAAATTATGGGGGCCGGTCATTACATTGATTTGAAATCCAGGCTAACCCCGGAACTGCTGATCCGGTATGCATTATCCCACGACATTACCGTAGCCATCGTGGGGTGTTCATCCGCCGAGGAAGTTGATACGCTGGCGGACACCGGACGTAATTTCAAACCGCTGTCTGAAGAAGAAAGATCACAGCTTTTAAATGTATTCGAGCCGCATGCCAAGCGCCTGGCGTATTACCGCGGAGTCCTTTAGTCCATTGCTACTATCGAAGGCGTGGCTTGACGATGGTCCTATAAAAATCGGAAATACTACTTAAAAGCTATTATCACGCCGCAGAGACACGGAGGCCGCAGAGAGAATTATCCTTTTCCATTTTCTGCCTGTTGGGCGAATACCCGGAAACGGCGTGCTTCCTCCTCATTTCCCATCGAGGTATATATTCGGCTGATCTTCTGAAAATATAACGTAGCATTTTCCGGATCATCCTGAACCAGGGAAAGATACATTTCCAGAATCGCTGAAGAATGCCGGCCTAAATCAAAGCTGATATCCGCGAATCTTCGTTTGATCAGAGGATCGATGCGGGTATGACAGCTGCGGCACTGATCCATGATTTCGGCATACAGATTCCGGGCGCTTTCAAGGTCTCCCAAGGTCTCCAATGTGCCGGCAAGCGCAATCGCTAGTGGTTCGTTCCATCCGTATGCCTCCATGAGATCCTGATAGAGCGCGGCGGCTTCCGGATGGCTCCCGGCCTGAGACAGGGTTTCGCCACGGAGCAGGACATAGGCCAAAGAGTTTTTAAGGTCATCCTGGCAATTGGCAAGAAGGGCTTCGGCCTGATCAAAGGCCCCCATTTCCCAGTAAACCTCGCAAAGCACCTGATAACCCGGCAGGGCATCCGGATGATGTTGGAGAAAGGTCTCCAGCAAACGGCGGGCTTCATCCAATTTCTCCAGGTTCAGGTAGGCCGTGGCCAGCTCAAGGGGGATAATTGAATCCGGGGCAGGGTTCTCCTCCAAGGCACGGGACAGGTCATCGGCTGCGAGATCAAAGTCTCCCCGGTTCAGCGCGAGATAACCGGTTTTAAAGGACCCTCCATAGGAAAGGTAGGCCTCCTGCACCTCTTCGGGCAGTGCACTGCAGAGTGCCATAAAAGTCTCATCGTCCTGATCACCGGTGTATGTCTCGTCATCGGCGAGGGGAGTCAGGTCAGATTGGGGCACTTCCATTTGAATATCTCCAGCTGTGAGGCGTGCAATCTCCTGCATAAGTTTTTCAACAGCGGATATCAATGCAGGGTCCTGGGTCAAGTCGAGGGCCAATTGAAGAAATTCCCTCGCCTCATCGTAATATTCGGCCTCCATCAAATCTTCACCGGTCTGCCTGTGTTCGTGTGCCAGGGCCCCTTTGGCCTGAACCAGTTTATCCCGAAGCCTTGTTTCTGAAGCATCATCAGACGATGTTTTTTCCAATGCGTCCAGGGCCTTTTCGAATTCAAGCTTCGCCCTGCCCCAATCGGAGGCCTTTAAAAAGACATCACCCCTCTGCTCAGTCTTTTCAGGATCTTGATTGAAAAATGTTTTGAGAAGCCCCATAAGCTCAGAATCCTTTTGTCCTTATCAAGAAAGGAGTTGCAAATGAGTCGATTCAGACAATTATCACAAACCATCTCGCATTGCCAATATCATATCCTCCTGGGCAACATCAGATTAATATATTTCCACAAAAAGTTAAATTGCATGACCGTCCTGGAAATTTCCCGATGCCCTTTCAATCCCTTTACGACTTTTTCTCCTTCAGCAAATCCTTCAGGCTCGCGAACGGCCTGTTGCCGGAACGCGGCTCTTGCCCGCCGTCCGGCGTCTTTTCGTCATACCATTCCGCAACCTGATCCCGCGAATGCTCATTGTCGTGACAGTAGATACACAGCAACTCCCAGTTGCTGCCGTCCGGCGGATTGTTATCGTGGTTGTGATCCTTATGATGGACCGTGAGTTCTCGAACTCTCTTGCCTGAAAATTCGCGCCCGCACAGCGCACAGATCCACGGAAACATCTTGAGCGCTCGCCCCCGATAGGTCTTCTCCCGACGCTCTCGGTCATGCCGAACCTCGGCTATGATATGATCCAGCCTGTCGGACTCAGTGCGCGTCTTCTTCGATGACATGTAGGTACCCTCCAGTCGTTCGGTATAGATTAAGTTTAACGTCGCGAATCCCCATGGAGATATAGTCAAATGTTGTGTACGGCATTAGGCAGCGATCCGGTGCAACCGCGTTGGGTGCCATTAATAAGACAGATAGTACTCTACAGTTGATTCGAACTACCTATAAGATCCATCTGATACAATCAATAGTTCTCTTTCAAATTATAAGAACGATTTTGAAAATCAATCAACCTACCAGTAACAAACCTGTCAAACTCCCTTTCTGCACCGATTCTGGATCACTATTTTTGGTGATTTTATGGATTTCCCAGCCAACATCTCTAACCAGTTTAAATACATTAATTCCAACAGCCTCCATAGATGGTCGAGCTTTATCAGGGTAACGGCAAGTCGCTCCATTTATTAGGGCTTGGCATTGATATTCAGGACAAAAGACCGGTTTACATGATCTAGCTGCAAATCCTTTAGATTTAGAAAAACCAGCTTTTATGGCGAATGCCTCTAACTCAGTGGTAATCTCATAGATTTTTCTAAATGCATTAAATCGCTCTTTAGACAATAAGGTTTTGGTTGAAACGTCGATCTTAAAAAAAATGGCATTTTTGTATTTAGAAAGTAGGTCTCTGAATCTCTGGGGCTTCATAACATGTGGTGGGCAATAAATGCTTTTACCGTAATCTTCACATAGAGGTTCTTTGCAAAAGTCAATAATTTCATCTTCAATAGGAATCTTATTTGTTGAGATGATTTTAGCATCGGATGCGCTAAGGTTACGAACTCTTGCTTTTAAATTATTAAGGGATTGTATAATGCTATTCATGGTTGTCAAAAGGAGATCTGTATTTGAAATATTGAGTCCTATAAGCGTTTAATCCTAACCCGTTCATTTGAAATCTTCGCCTATCTACCCCCAAAAAGACCATTCCCCAAGATAAGTCCGCACAACCGTCAAGAATGAAGATTTATCCTGCCTGTCGGAGTGAAGCGTAGATCCCGACGTCGGGGCCCAGTTAAATTTCTTTTTTATTTATTTAACCAGGGTTAAATTTTTACCCCGTGAAATCCCGCAAGGCCATTTCACGGGGCAAAAGGATCATTTAACTGTTACCTGACCCCCTTGTTTTCCTAACCAACATCATCATGTCAGTACTCCTGACTATATAGAAAAATTCCCCTGATGGCAAGAGCAGGGCCAAAGAACAATTAAAATGCACCCCGGAACTCCAACCATTAAAGAGGTTTCAGAAAGTTATTTGTATGTTTATGGATGTTCCCGCAAAGCCCTATGATGATTTTAAATTATCTTTACTATTGAATCAATAGGCCATAGAATACGGCATGTAGAAATTTACGGAAGCGTTCGTTCTTTGCGCAATAAAGCAGGAGCACCTTTTCATGAACTGGCTGATTTTATCGCTTCTTACCGCTGTAGCCGTCTCCTCCCAGGATGCCTGGGTTAAAAAATTCTTTTCCCGTTTCAGCCCTTATGAGATGTCCATGTATCCCCTCGTGTACAGTTGTCCTTTGTTTGTCATTGCCATTTTTTGGGTTTCAGTGCCGCCCCTTGACGCAACCTTTTTCTGGTGCTTTTTTCTAAGTCTTCCAATCAACGGAATCAGTCTCATTCTTTATATGAAGGCCATCAAAACGTCTCCGCTTTCACTCACTCTCCCATATCTTGCTTTTACACCGACTTTTATGATTTTCACAGGTTATTTATTTCTAGGCGAAGTGCTAAATATTTGGGGAGTTCTCGGAATATTGATTACATGCCTTGGAGGTTATGTTTTAAACCTTGAAACCCAAAGCTGGAATTTTTTCGCTCCCTTGAAAGCTATCTTTAGAGAAACAGGGTCATGGCTTATGCTCATTGTATCCTTTTTGTTTAGTTTCGCCGCAGTAATAGGAAAAAAAGCCATTCTGCATTCATCCGTCCTCTTTTTTACCATCTCTTTCTTTTTGGCGTTAACTCTCTTTTTATTCCTTCTCCTCCGAGTTTTAGGGAAAATACGCCTGAAAACCTTCAAGAACTTACCCGCTAAGGGTATCGTTGCTGGATGTTTGCTTTTTTCCCATGCGCTTCTTCACGGATGGGCAATCTCCATCACCAAAGCCGCATATATGGTTTCAGTAAAACGGTTCAGTGTTCTTTTTGGTATTATTTACGGCGGTTTGATTTTCAAGGAAAAAAATATTATCATCCGCTTTTGCGGAGCCGTGTTCATGCTTGGCGGAGCGGTTTTTATTATGATTAAAGGGTGATAAATCGACTCAAAAAACCAACGATTAATAATTAAGATGCGACCCCGGGACTCCAACCACTAAAGAGGTTTCAGAAAGTTATTTGTATATTTATGGATGTCCCGCAAATCACCATTTACTCCAAATTAAACCAAATGATGACCCCTTTAAAAATAAAAAGTGTAGAATAGAAAAAATATTCCGCACTTTGACAACCTTTCAACCGAATCATTGGTCAGTCATTATTCTTTTGCAAGAACTTCGTTGATATTATCTCTGCTATTTCTTCTTGATCAAGTTTATTGCAATCTATAATAATCTCGGCATATTTATTATAAAGAATTTGTCGTTCATTGTATAAGTCTCTGAATGTTTGGTTCTTTGCTTTTGCTATTCCCCTTGTCGCAAAATTATGAATCCTCTTTTTAATTAATTCGTAGTCTACCTTGAGGAATATTACCTTTGACATATTCAGCAAATGAGCCATGGCTTTTTCACTATAAGCGGCGCTGCCACCAGTTGCGATGACATGATTTTCAATATTTAATTTTAGGATTTCTTGCTCTTCAATTTTTCTTAAAGTTAGGTGATCGCTTTCATCGATAATTTGTTGTAACGATTTTTGTTGGCTGATTTGAATGAGCACATCTGTATCAATGAAACCAAAAGACAAAAACTTTGCAAGTATTATTCCAGTTGTGCTTTTTCCTGCACCAGGCATACCGATAAGTGTTAAATTAGACTTCATATACCTTAATACGTTCTGGATAAAATTATTTTACCGATTTTTCATGGGATTAAAGTTATTTGGTAATAGTTCAGCCACCAAGACACCAAGCCTCTAAGATTATAATATAATTCTTTTTTGGGTAGTGTCCGTAGTCCTTTGTCCGTAGTCAGTTGTTTTCGCAAACACTTACTTCAAGTTTGATAAAGGCTTATAATCCATACTCTTTCTTTGTGCCTTGGTGCCTTAGTGGCCGACCTGTTACCTAAGTTCCAATTGATTGAGCCCTGTGTCTTATTTCAGATGGAGGGCAAAAGCCGGCCGTGAGAAAAAACACCTGATTTTTTA
>NZ_JAZFTO010000336.1:0-9316 GCF_036446775.1 Candidatus Desulfatibia sp. | reverse complement strand
GGTAATACAAAGGATGGAAAAATCAGATGGAAGGTTATTGGAACATTCGCCGTAAACACAAGATGTGGACATAGGGTGAATGAGGTGGCCGTAGAAGATTCCTTGCCTACATCTACTATGGCATACCGTTCAATTCCGTTTGCGATTACCGTTCCAAATCTTGAATATTTCGCGATTCAAAGTTTTATGCATGAATCATCAACCCGGCACTGTGGACTCCTTGCCATAGTCCTTGCTTAGATCAATACAATTTTGAGTGTAGATTGTAAATGCTATTCCAATAATCAAAGAAGTAGCTCAAGCACAAAATATTGAGATTACGAATCTCTTGCACGACACCAGACACCTTGCAATTAGATAAAATATCTATGATATCAATATGTAAAGATAAGCGTTGTGTATCTGGACTCAGGTTGAACCTTTTTGTGAAATCCGGGCGGTTTTTGTACCTAACATATTGTACCTAAAAACTGCATGAAAAATTTTAAATTTGAACCGATATTTTTTTCATATTAGGAAAATGCGCTTTCTGTTGAAAGCTCCGGAAATTTTAAAATCATATACAGCGAATAATTGAAGATTCTTTTTTGCCTGTCACAACCGAATTTATTGCCGGTAAATTTTACGGCGTAAACCGGATTGTATTTGTTAATAAATACCTGCAGGCTTTTAGCTTTGGTATTAAATCCGGCTTTTACCTCCACCGGGATGATGCTACCGTTAGTTTCAAGCACAAATTCGATTTCAGAAGTCCTGCCGGACCAGGTGACAATTGTATCCAATCCATAGGAGCACAATTCCTGGAGCACAAAGTTTTCAGCAAAATAGCCCTTATAGGATCCATAATCGTAGCGCAGAATGCTTTCCGGTTTCAGGTTTATCATGGCTCCGAGCAAACCGATGTCAAATAAAAAGAGTTTAAAGCTGTTTTCCTTTGCGCCAGCCATAACAGGTACCGACGGATGTAAATTCGTATTCACTTTTAAGGCAAGTCCCGCCTTGACTAACCACTCTATCGGGTCCGCCAGGTCATCATAGCTTCTGTATCCCTTGGAGATAATATTCTTAAATTTAAATTTTTTTGATTTTTTATCCTGTGTATTTGACAGTTGAAGGGGTATCACCCTGAATACGCGCTGAATGTGACGGGAGTTGGTACTCCCGGCATATTTTGAAAAATCGCTTTCGTAATGGAGAAGGAGTTGCTTCTGGAGCTGCCGTACAGCCCTGAATGCTTCAAGGGGCTCATCTTTTCCGGCCGTGTATTTGCTTATGACTTCAGGCAATCCCCCCGTAATAAAATACTTTTTCAGCAAATCAAAAAGACGCCTGTGGTAGATATCATCGGTCTTGCCACCCTTAAAATTTTTCAAAAACGACAACGCCATTTCTTCACCCGTTCCGGCAAGGAATTCCTCAAAGTTCATTGGGTACATATGAAGAATTTCAACTTTTCCGACGGGAAACGGCTCCTCACTATGTGCAACACCCAGATTTGAACCGGCGGCCGCAACTGCCAGTCCGCTCATGGACTGGCTAAAATACTTTAGAGCAGTTATTGCTCTGGGGATTGCCTGTATTTCATCGAAGATTAATATATCCTTTTTAATATTAATTGACTTCCCCGATACAAAACTGAGCTTATCTATCAATTGTTTGGGATCTAATGAAGAATCAAGAAAAATTGGGGCCAGATCGGTTTTTAATTCTTCAAGATCAAAATAATGTGAGTGGTTAAACTGGTTGTTGGCAAAATTTTCCAGAACATATGTTTTCCCCACCTGTCTCGCCCCTTGCAGGAGGAGAGGTTTTCTTGATTTCTTGTTTTTCCATTGAAGTAATCTTGCTTCAATTTTCCTTTTCATAGTCAGTGCTCATCCCCATCTTTAGCAACCTGATAGAATTTTAGCTTGATTAGGGTACTATGCATATCATTGAATAAAGAAAAAAGCAAGGAAAATGTTTGTTGTCATAAAGAAATAAGCAGGGAATATCTTTGTTGTTATAAAGGAAAAAGCAAGGAATATCTTTATAAGCATGAAGATAAACACAATGAAAAAATATAATTATTCAGGCGAGGCGGGTTGCAGGACCATTGCTGTGCGGGTTGGAAGGTATAAGCTGAGCAGATTTCGTTCCCGCCCCCTTGAAGTATCGAATATGGTCAGATGGTGTTGATCCGGGTGTAAGCGGTTGTGGCCTTGGCCTTCTCTATGCCCACTTCCCCTGAGTCTGCCATTATAACATTACAGTCAGGGATGAGGTTCATTAATAATGAAGATATGGTAATCAAATTATCCTGTTTGTCATCAATGGCTAATATCTTTGGCATGATTTCCTCACTTCATTCGTATATTAGATATAGATTGTCAGTTTTGGACACAGATTGAAAGCATACCGACAGGTTTAAAGCGCTTTTAGATTAATAGAGATAGAATAAAAGGAGATTGACAAATATCTATGATGTCAATATGTTGAGATAAGCGTTATGTGTCTGGGCTCAGTTTGAGCATTTTTATGAATTTGATATAAAAATTGATTCGCTCTGATTTTCAGTCTTGATCCAGCACCTCTCGTATTTTTTCCGCAAGTTTCCTTTTAACTATTGGTTTCATGATATATCCGCTGATTCCCCATGCATTTGCTTTCTCGTTACTAATTTGCTCACTAAAACCGGTACAAATAATGATTGGTATGTTTGATCTTATCGCCATAAGTTTTTGTGAAAGCTGAACACCGGTCATATTCGGCATAGTCATATCCGTAATAACAAGATCAAACTTGTCAGGGGCTGCCCGAAATGCCTCCAAAGCTTCAATACTGCTGGTTCTTTCCGTAACATGATATCCAAGCCGCTGCAACATCTGCTTTTCCATGCGAACAATCTGATCTTCATCATCGACAAGCAGAATTCTTTCGGTACCCTTTTGAACCGGTGTGATGGTGTCAATTTCCTCTGTTTCAGCCTGGGTTTTTATTACAGGCAAATAAATATGAAATGCAGTTCCTTGGCCCGGGTTACTGTAAAACTTTATATCACCGTTATAGCTTTTGACGATTCCATGCACTACAGCGAGACCAAGTCCGGTGCCTTTACCTTTTTCTTTGGTGGTGAAATATGGATCAAATATTCGGTTCGCGACAGCCTTACTCATGCCGATGCCGGTATCCGCTACAGTCAAACAAATATATGTCCCAGGAGTCATAACTGGATCTCTTAAATCCTCGACATCTAATTCAATCTCTTTTAGGGTTACTTCAAGTTCGCCGCCAGCCTCCTCCATGGCATGATAGGCATTGGTCATCAGATTCATGGCTACCTGATGAATCTGGGTCGGATCAGCTATAACCAAACCACAATCTTTTTTGATAAATTGCTTAATCTTAATTGTTGATGGCAATGAAGATCTTATAAGCTTTAAAACTTCTTTTATAACTAAATGAACCTGCAGCGGCTTCAGCTCCTGATCAGCTTGACGGCTGAACGTAAGGATCTGTTTGACCAGATCCCCGGCACGTTTGGCTCCGTGTAGAATTTCATTTATGCTATTGCGAAGCGAGCTGCCTTCAGCTGTATCTTCCAGCGCCATTTCTGCAAAACCAATAATTGGGAAAAGTATATTGTTAAAATCGTGGGCGATACCCCCAGCCAACGTGCCGATAGATTCCATTTTTTGGGCTTGCTGTAATTGAGTTTGGAGTTTCTTTGTTTCTTCCTCTGCCTGTTTGCGTTCGGTAGTATCGATGATAAAACCTTCTATTCCAACAACTTCTCCAAAATGGGAGACAGGCTTTGCAGAAAAAATGTGATGCCCAATAGAACCATCTTTACATTTTCTGCTAAATTCTCCTGTCTTATACTTGGGATCTGCCCTCATTATCCCGGCTATAAATTTTTTAGCTCTCTCTACATCATCAACCTGCTGGATTATTGTAAAATGCTTGCCAATAATTTCATCAGTGGAAGAATACCCATACATTTTTACCCAGGATTCATTTACATCTTGGATAAAACCATCTCGATCGATAAAAAAGTAGCCTGCATCTGTATTTTCAACAACAGAACGGAAACGCTCCTCTCTCTCCCTCAGTGCTTCTTCCGCCTGCTCGCGCTCGGCATTTACTTTAGCTGTGTGAAGAGCCATCTCTATGGTGATCTTAAGGTCTCTATCCTGGAATGGTTTGAGAATATAGCCAAAAGGAATCGTAAGCTTGGCGCGCTCAAACCTTTCTTCGTCGGCATAGGCGGTAAGGAAAACAACAGGCATTCCAAAGCGAGACCTAATAATTTCGGCAGCTTCAATCCCATCCATCTCACCTTTGAGCACAATGTCCATCAGCACCAAATCAGGGTTAAGTTCTTCTACCTTTTCAATGGCCTTCTCACCATAATTTACTATGCCGGAAATAGAGTATCCAAAATTCTTCAAACGGCTTTCGATATCCATGGCGACAATACCGTCATCTTCCACTATCAATATCTGTGCTTTTGCCATAACCAAATCCTTTCCTTGGTTTATACTTTGCTCGTTTTAATAAGAGACGAAACTGGGTACCTTCTGTTCTATTTAGTTCCATTTTCCCCTCAAGTGTCTGTTCTGCTAATACCCTGACCAAGTGTAAACCCATTGACTCCGTATCCCTGACATCCAAATCCTCTGGAATACTTACCCCGTCATCTCTGACTGATAACTCGAATTCATCTCCGTTGATTGACCGAAGGCTTATATTAATTTCACCTTCTTTTCCTTGTGGAAACGCATGTTTCAGGGAATTGGAAACCAGCTCATTGATAATCAATCCGCATGGGACAGCATTTTCAATGTCGAATGAAACATCCTCGTTTTGTCAGAAAGACAAATAAGAACCATACATATTTTAAACTTCATAGAGTATGAGCCTATTCCGGTTTTATAAGGTTTATACCTATAGCTTTGGTAATGTTTCTGTTTGTTGTAGGTTAGTCTTGCAAGAAGGGCTTATATTTAGATAATTATCTTTAATTACAGAAGGTATGTCAATTCTTTTAAGTTATGGAAAGGAGGGAGGGGATTGGGTCTGGCCAGGAAATGGGCAGCTTTTTCGAGTTAAAGGCAGCTTATATACACTTTTTAAGAATGAGTGCCGTCCTGTGATAGCTTGCAAGTACCTATGTTCACTCGAAGTTGTGATAATGACGTATCTCCAAAATTATACCCCGTCCGTTTTGGAGATACCTGCATTAGTCTTGCACAAATAAAAACCAATTGATGTGTTCCCGGCATATGACTAGTCGCCGCCAACCACCGCCGCCGATCCACCTACGGAGATGAGACTTCGGCGGTACACAAGGCTATCTTGCCGATCCCGATCGTTCGACCTTGAGGTCTTTCGGCCCCGAGCAGTTCGGCCCTGAGCTCACTGTCGAAGGACTCAAGGCCGAAGGGCTCTCGACAGGCTACCCGATCGAAGCCTACTTTTAGCAGCCGGCCCATCGAGATCAGATGGTAAGTTTTGTCCCAAAAACACGTAACTCTGTGTTGTTTTATGAAATGCGACGGTTGACGATCCGGCGCGCTTCTGATATCTGAGTATCGGTTGTCATTGAGGTCGATAGGTTTCCATATATTGCGGTTTACATGAGTTCCATGCACAATCGTAAATTTCCGATACACTCCCTTCCCAAAAGGGAATTCTTATCAACCTTTTTGCGATTCTTAACGCACTGGCCAAATCAGACGGACAATATTTATTTCCTATGGAGGTTATAATGGTAAATTTGAAAGAAGTGGAACAAGCCTTAAATACCTATATCCGACCGCTGACCTTCCCGCTGGCCATCAAGATGTTGAAATCGGAAGCGGAAATACCCGAAAGAACGCGCCGGCCTTTTCAACAGATGAAAAAAAAGGTCGCCATCTGCCAGGGAATCGGTATGGCACGAAAATTAGGCTGGGCGGTGGCGATGGGCCAAGAGGATATGCAATGTTCTTTGGGAGCCGCTCCCTTTGGGTTTTTCAAGAATATTGATTTTTGGAATGAAGGCAATATCGCCGCCGGTATGTTTGCTTCTTCCAAGGAGATTGGCAAAAAGAAAGAAGATCTTGTCGATCGTTTTGCGTACGAATATTACAGCCATATCCTGGTTGCGCCTTTGAACCGTGCGGCTTTTGAACCGGATCTGTTTATGATTTACGGCAATCCGGCGCAGATTATGAGACTGGTTCAGGGGGCTCTTTATGATGAAGGGGGAGCGGTGCATTCCTCTTCTATGGGAAGGTTGGGATGTGCATCCATTATTACGGTGATAAAAAATGACGAATGCCGCTATGTTCTCCCGGGAAACGGCGACAGAGTCTTTGGGATGACTCAGGATTACGAGATGGCTTTCCTGGCCCCGGTTGCCAAGATGGATGCGGTTTTGGACGGATTAGCCAAAACCCATAAAGCCGGTGTCCGCTATCCGATTACCAGTTTCTTCAATTTTCAGGCAACGTTTCCCCCTTCTTATCAAGAACAAATGAAAATCTGGGAGGAAGAGGGAGAATTATAGATGGAAGCATATAAAAGAAGGCAGAGAATTTCTGCCGCCTTTAAAAGGACATTTACGGATGCGCAACCGCAGATTGACCGCATCCCCGCCTACCTCTTCACGGGGCAGTGCAACGCCCAGCTTGTGGGTGCGTCCATCAGGGACTGGTTGTTGGACCCTGACATTTTTGTGAAGGCTCAGGTGGCCGCTTATGAGCGCTACAAACCGGACATTCTTCTGATGATGTGGGACCTGCTCACGGACGTAGAGGCCATCGGCAACGAACTCAAGTTTCCCGAAGACAGCCTTTGCATCTCCACAAAATTAGCCCTTGAAGACAAGACCAAACTGAGCAGCCTGACGCTTCCGGACCCGAATAAAGACGGACGCCTTCCCGGTTATTTAGAGGCTTTGGCCGCGACGAAAAAGATCATCACCGATTCGATCATATCCGCGGTGATCGCCGGGCCCTGGACCATCGCGCTGGGTCTCAGGGGAGCCACCGAGCTCATCATGGACGCCATAAAAGATCCGGATTATGTCCATGAGCTCATGCAATTCTGCACCCAGGCGTCTATAAGATTTGCGGAAGCGATCATTCCCTTGGGGGTGGGGCTCGGGTATTCCGAAGCCCCCGCCTCCTGCAGTCTTATCTCGCCCAAAATGTACCGGGCCTTCGTCTTTCCGTATCATAAGCAGATCGTGGACCACTTCAAAGCCAAGCAGGTTGGCCTGGGACTTCACATCTGTGGATATGCGGATCCCATTTTAGAGGATATGGTCAAGACCGGCGTGACCAATATCAGTATCGATGCACCCACGGATTTGGCAAAGGCGGTGGCGGCAGCCCGGGGTAAAGCGGTCCTCATCGGCAACCTGGACACAAATCTTTTTTTTACCGGAAGCAGGGATGAGATGAAGCAGGCCATAATAAATTGTATCGATAAAGCCCCCCGGGACAGCGGATATATTCTGGCGTCCGGTTGCGAAGTGCCGGCGATTGCCCCACCGGAAAAGATTGACTGGTTTAATGCGCTCGTTGATGAGCTCGGTCGCTATAATTAGCCCCTGGTTTTACCGGGCAATGATTGAAGGGATGCAATTTTGATCACACGTGTCAGGCCAAGCAGTGGATGGCGGTGAACCGGATAAATATATAACATCGCCTAAGGCGGTTTTATATTATGTCCAGTAGTAGCCTGGCGCTTTGCCAAAAGGTTGTCCAGCCAATCCGGATTCATTTCCGGGATAGAAGAGAGTAAAAGCTCCGTGTATTCATGATGAGGCGGTGTTAGAATTTCCTGCTTCTCGCCCTGCTCGATAATTCTGCCCTGCAACATGACGACAATCTCATCGGAGATGGCTTTAACTGTTGCCAAATCATGGGTTATAAAAAGGTAGGACACACCCAGGTTGTTTTGGAGGCGCTGCAACAGTTTCAATATCTCCTCGGCAACCAGTTGATCCAGAGCCGATGTTACTTCATCGCAAATAATCAAGCTGGGGTTGGCCGCCAGGGCTCGGGCAATACATATCCTCTGTTTTTCTCCCCCGGACAGTTCCCCGGGATACCGCTCAATATATTTTTCCGACAACTCGATCATCTCTAAAAGTTCGATGATCCGGCCCTCTCTTTCTTTGCCGTTCATGCCAAAGTAAAAAGATAGGGGACGGCCGATAATCTTTCTTATCTTTTGTCTGGGATTGAGGGCCGTATCCGGCATTTGATAAATCATTTGCATTTGTCTGAGGCTTTCTCGATCGCGCGATTTTAAAGCCGGCGGCAGTTCCTGCCCTTTGAAAAAAATTTTACCCTGAAGCGGCGGCAGCAAACCGGTGATTACCCTGGCCAGGGTGCTTTTGCCGCTGCCCGATTCGCCGACCAGCGCGACGGTCTGGCCGCGTCTGATTTTAACATTAATATCTTCGAGCACAATTTCCTTTGCGGTGTAACTTGCCGACACGTTTTGAACTCGCAGAATAACATCGCCGTTATTGTTGTCTCGATCCGTCTCTTTCCTGAATGTACGAACAGATAACAGTTGTCTGGTATATGCTTCTTTGGGATTTTCCAAAAGTTGTCTGGCATCACCTTCTTCAACAAGATTCCCGTATCTCAGTACCATAATCCGGTCGGCTAATTGCGCCACCACTGCCAGATCGTGGGTAATATAAATGGCCGCCATATTGAATTGCTTGGTGATATGTTTGATGGCGGCCAGAACCTCGATCTGCGTGGTAACGTCCAGGGCCGTTGTCGGCTCGTCAAAAACGATGATTTCCGGTTGGCAGGCCATGGCCATGGCCACCATGGCGCGCTGAAGCTGACCGCCGGAGACCTGATGGGGGTATCGGTAACCGATCTTCTCAGGATCCGGCAGCAGAAGACGTCGGTAAATGTCTATCCCTTTTTGTTCGGCTTCGGAAAAATTCATCAAGCCGTGTTGGATCGGTGCTTCAGCAAACTGTTTTATGAGCCGATGCGCCGGATTAAATGAAGCTGCAGCGCTTTGAGCCACATAAGCGATACGCGTGCCTCTGATTTTTCTTTTGATCTCTCGCGATGCGCCGCACAATTCCATGCCGTCAAAAACAATCGACCCGGAGGCAATGCGACAACCCGGCCGGGTGTAACCCATTGACGCCAGCCCGATGGTTGATTTTCCCGCACCGGACTCCCCGATCAGCCCTAAAACTTCGCCTCTGTCCAGCGTGAGATCGATGCCGTTGACGATCGGCATCCATTTCTCATCACTGTATCCTTCAATATTCAGGTTTTTAATTTTCAGTAATTTGCTCATATTC
>NZ_JAZFTO010000335.1:0-13122 GCF_036446775.1 Candidatus Desulfatibia sp. | reverse complement strand
TTGCTCCATGTGTGCATTGGTCGACAATTTTTTGTATAACGCTGTCAACAATTTAACAGAAAATTTATCCTTCAATACTTGATGAATTCGTAAAAAGTCGAATTCATCGCGTTTTAGGTTTTAAGTTTTAGGTTTTAGGTTATTATTTTACGATTATTTGCAGATACTTAAAACTTAAAACGTTCGTAAAAAGGAAAATTTTACTTTTTACGAAACCATCATATCTAACTGGCACATATATTGCAATCATAAAAAGGGAGATCGACATTCTAATAACAAATAACAAATTAACTTCCAATTGAGCATAATCGCTCAATCGGGGCAGGAGCGTCTACTTAGCATGAAACTTAATAATCTCAAGGTATTGGTTGTTGATGATTACCAAAAGATGCGTCAGGGGCTGTGCGCCACTTTAAAGCCGTTAGACCTCAATATTTCCGAGGCTTCCAACGGTGTTGAGGCTCTAAAAGCCTTACGCCAAGACAAGTTCGATGTAGTCTTTACCGACCTGGTGATGCCTGAAATGGATGGTTTTGAGCTTTGCGAGGAAATTCGAAAAACGCCGGAATGGGCGGACATGCCCATTGTGGTTATATCGACGCATTATGACAGCCGTTACATCGTTAAGGCGCTGCGTCAAGGCGCTGATGATTACATACCCAAGCCCGTTGAACCTGAAACTGTCAAAAGAGTTTTAGATCGTATTTTGACTCCTACAATCCTGAGAGAAAACCATGAACAGAACAATTAAACATTCGGAAAATATGCTGGTAAGAGGTGAAGAATTAGACCGCTTGTTACTGTTGGCCGGGGAAGTTATTATTACATCGAGCAATCAGGGCCTTGTTTATAAAAACATGCAGGACCTTTACGACAAAAAGGCTCATGTGGATCAGGAAGCGCTGGATGCCGCCAAAGACCTGGCCTCTTCCACCTCGCTGCTCTCCGGGGATCTGCACCGGCTGGTTCAATCCATCCGGACCGTAAATCTTAAAGACATGGGGTTTCGGTCCCGGCGCCTGGTACGGGATCTTTCGCGCAAAACCGGCAAGCTGATAAATTTTGAAGTGCTGGGCGAAGAAACCACCATTGATAAAGCCATTGTAGATCAGCTTTATGATCCCATCGCCCACCAATTGCGCAACGCGGTTGACCACGGCATTGAAGATGTTCAGACCAGGGTGCGTCACGGCAAACCCCAAGAGGGCCGGATTGTTTTTGAAGCCTATAATACCGATCAGGAAACCGTTATTGAAATCGAGGATGACGGTGCCGGCATACCCTTACAGGAGTTGCACAAGAAAGGTGTTGAAAGCGGCATCATCGGCAAGGACGACCCCATAACGGAAGAGATCGCCTTGGAGCTGATGTGCACGCCGGGATTGACCACTTCAGAGACAGTCTCCAAGATATCCGGGCGCGGTGTTGGTATGGATGTGGTCAGGAACAGTATTGACAACCTGGGCGGCACCTTTTTTTTCAAAACCACAGCCGGCCAAGGTACTACTTTCACGATCCGCATTCCACTGGCGTCCGCGGTTAATATTGTTGACGCGCTGGTAGTCAGTGCGGATGAAAACATTTTCGCTTTCCCTATCTCCAATGTGGTTGCTTCCATTGCCCTGAGTAAAGAGGATATTACAGTTGCCCTTGAAAAAGGGAGAATGGTGAAATATCTTGACAGTCTGTTGCCGCTTCACGATCTTAACCATGTCCTCGATAAAAGGTGTGCCGACTTTGACTGGGCTGCGAGTAGCGGCAGCATACCTATCCTGATTGTTGAACATAAAGGCAAAAAGGTGGCCTTTAAGGTGACCGAATTTCTGGCACCGCAAAAATTGGTCATTATACCCTTTGATGAATCCATCGCCACCATCGGTCTGGTAGGTTCCACCATTCTGGGCGGCCGAAAGTTAGGATACATTGTGGATGTTCCCGGCCTGATCAGTCTGGCCCTGGATGAAAAGGTGCGCGATGTCGCCAGCAAGGTCAAGGGCAAAGACTCTGAGGAAACCACTGACCTCGAAGCAGCCTCTGAAAAAAAGACAGCGGCAAGCGACGCTTTCACAGAGGGTCCGCAGGATACCCAAACAGAAGTTTCCGCAGCGGCCAGGCAGGAGTATGTGGCCGAATTGGAAAGACTTTTTCCGGATTTGAATGAAGCTGTCTTTGCCCTTGAATCCGACCCTTCCGACAACGAGAAGGTGCATGCCGCTTTCCGGTTGTTCCACACCATTAAAGGCAACTTTATTATGATGGGGCTGCCCAAAGGCGGTGAAACTATACACGGCATTGAGTCCGTTTTAGACAGCACGCGCAGCGGCAAGATGGAAATCACACCCGAGGTGATGGATATCATCATGGACGGGGTTTCATACATCGAAGATGTGGTGCGTAACATGCAGGCGGGAACCTGGGAGGATAAGGCGGCCGAGGATATTGTTGAGCGCAGTAAAGATATGCTTCCTGAAGAAAGCTTCGAGCAGCAGGAGATTGACGACGTGGCGGCAGCAGAAATCAGATTAACCCATGAATCACAATATCGTGCCCTGATGCATCGCAAAAACAACGCTAAATTCTATCGTATCTATATTGAATTCAACCCCGGCGCCCAGCCGTCTTTTCTGGTTGCCTGTCTGATTTACAGGCGCATTTGTGACGTGGGGGACGTGCTGGGAACAGTCCCTCTGCTGGCTGATATAGAAAAAGGCATGATGAACGGAAAAATCAAACTCTTGTTTACATCAACTCATGATCAGGATTTTCTCCAGAAAGCACTGGAAGAGCTTTTCACAAAACACTATGGTGCTAATCTGGTGAGTGTTGTTAGCAGCAGTTAGGTAAAGAATTCGGGTCAAAAGGGTCCGGATTTGGTTTACCCTATAAGGGTTTAGTTTCTTAATATTTTGATGGCGTTTATGACTAAATAATACACCTTGAACACGGACTTTTAAAAGATGATGAAAATGAAAACTTATCTGATGCAAAATGATGACTATCCTCTGGATGTATCACTGTTTGACACTCTGGATGCCATGTCAATAGAAACTCGCGCCTTAACCCTGCCCGCCGATCACCATGATATGAGCGCTCTTCTCGATGGACTTGAAGGCGGTTTGATTTTTTTTCCGGCGGTCTGGAAAGATCTTTTCTGTGTTAAGCTTATCCAGGAAGTATCACTTTTACCCGTGCCGTTTGAAACCATTATAACGGATGTGGCGCCGGATGTATCTAATCTGATTGTAGCTTTTAATGAAGGCCTGTCAGCCTACCTGGAAGCACCTGTTAACGCAGAGCAGCTTCAGCTTATAATCTTGCGGGCCAGATCCCGTTTTGAAGAGAAAATATCTCAAATTTCAACGGCCCGGCGTCTCTTGGAGATGACCTTGCCGGCAGCTTCGTTTGACCGTTCCAGGGCCATGCTCGTTAGAAGCCGTTATTTGGGTAAAGCCTTTGTCGATCTTGCCAACAGGACGGGTCCTCTTTTTGAGAGCAAGCTGGAGATTCTGCTGGTCTCCTCCTCTTCCGTCCAGCAAAAACAGCTGAGCCGGCTTTTAAAAACTTTAGGAATTTCGACCGCTGAAACCGGCAATATAAAAGAGGCCCTTCAAGCCGCCGAAGAGAAAGAATTCACGGTGGTAGTCTCTGACAGTATTCTTCCTGACGGTGACGCGACCAAGCTTGCCGACCGCTTGAGAAAGACAAGCACAAGCATGCCGCATATCATTGTCTGGTCGTCATCTCCGGAAAAGGCCGCAACCCTGCTGAACCCTGAAAATCACATCGATGAAGTAATTGTAAAACCGGCTCCTGAAACAGGTATCGAATCGATTCTGCCGTCGATTATAGCGGTTATTTACAGAAACTAACTCTGAATTAATGATTGAGGCTTCTCTGATGCACGTGCATCTTATCCATCGGTCATCTACACTATATTTAAAAAAAGATATGTACCGAGTTTAATAACGGCATTTTGAGAAGCCTAGATCATTAAGAATAACAAACCCCCGGTCTTTACAAAAAAAGGTCGGGGGTTTTCTCTTTACAAAAATGAATATATGCTCATTCAGTCAGACAGTGCTAAACAGGCCTTTTAACGCCTAAAATTTATCCCATCCTATTTAACTAATTACTATTAAATTAAAAAGAGTTAGAGTCAAGGCGAGCAGGTTTTTATCGATTTTTCTTGACACTTAAACACCTTTTTGATAAATGAATGAGTGCTCATTCATAAAAATGGAATGTAATTAGTTAAGAAGGAGGCCTACCATTAACACAAAAGCAAACGACAAATATCATCGAATTCTTGAAGCGGCGGTGAAGGTATTTTCTGAGCAGGGATTTTTTCAATCAACCGTATCGCAGATCGCCAAAGAAGCCGGAGTGGCTGACGGCACCATTTATCTTTATTTTAAAAATAAGGATGACATTCTGGTCCACTTTTTCAGTTTCAGGACCAGGCAGGTATTTGCCCGTTTGAGGGAAGAAGTCGAGCAGGCCGACAACACGATAGATAAACTTCGGAACCTTATACGCCGGCATCTTGAAGAATTCCAGAATGACCGCAACATGGCTGTGGTATATTTTACCGAAACACACAAGAGTCATCGCCTGGTAGAACAGCAGATCAAAGAAATGTCCAAGATGTATCTGGATATTATTGCCGAGATCGTCGAACAGGGCCAAGAAGAAGGGATTATTCGCAAGAATTTATACCTGGGACTGGTTAAGCGCTTTATTGTTGGGGGCGTAGATGAGGTGATCAACACCTGGTTGCACTCAGAAGGAGAGTACGACCTTGTATCCATGGCAGACCCGCTGGTAGAGCTATTTTTGAAAGGAATCGGCACATAAAGGGAGAAAAAAATGACACAATTTATCGCGGATCGCAGGGACATCGATTTTGTTCTGCATGAACAATTACAAGTTGAAAAACTTAGCAAACACGAAAGGTTTGCCGAATTCAACAAAAAGACCATCAACATGATTGTGTCCGAAGCACGCAATCTGGCAATCAAGGAAATTCTCCCGACCCAGTTGTTAGGGGATCAGGAAGGCTGTAAGTTCGAAAACGGCAAGGTAACGGTTCCGGAATCCTTTCACCGAGCCTACGAGATTATTAAAGAAGGCGAATGGGTTGCCATGTCGGAGAGCCCTGAGTGGGGCGGACAGGGAATGCCTATGGTGGTTTCGCTGGCTGCCAGTGACTATTTGGTGGGTGCCAATTATGCCTTCATGATGTATCCGGGCCTGACCCAAGGTGCGGGAAAACTGATTGAAGCCTTTGGGACCGATAAACAAAAAGAACTTTTTTTAAAAAAAATGTATACGGGTGAATGGACCGGCACAATGCTTCTGACAGAGCCCGAAGCAGGTTCGGATGTTGGTGCGCTGACGACATCAGCAGTCAAGAATCCGGATGGGACCTATTCAATTACAGGCAGTAAAATTTTCATTTCAAGCGGCGAGCATGATCTGGCAGAAAACATTATTCACCCGGTTCTGGCTCGCATCGAAGGGGCTCCGGCGGGGACCAAGGGCATTTCGCTGTTTCTCGTACCCAAGATTTGGGTTAATGATGACGGTAGTCTGGACGAGTTCAACGATGTGGTCTGCACAGGCATTGAAGAGAAAATGGGTATCCACGGCAACGCAACCTGTTCAATTTCCCTGGGCGGAAAAGGAAAATGCAAAGGGACCCTGCTGGGCGAAGAGAACAAAGGAATGCGAGCCATGTTCCTGATGATGAACGAAGCCCGCCTGCTGGTTGGTCTTCAGGGTTTTACCTGTGCGTCGACAGCCTATATGTATGCGGTCAACTATGCCCGCCAGCGGCTCCAGGGGAAGCATCTTCTTAAGATGAGAGATAAAAATGCACCGTTGGTTCCTATTATCCAGCATCCGGATGTACGGCGACAACTGATAACGATGAAGGCCTATGTAGAGGGAATGCGGAGCCTGCTTTATTATGTCGGCATGTGTGAAGACAACGTTAAAGTTGCCAAGCGCGCGGAGGAGAAAGAAAAATATCAGGGGCTCATAGATGTTCTGATACCGATTGCCAAAGGATATGTAACCGACAGAGCTTTTGAAGTCTGCAACCACGGCCTCCAGGTCTATGGCGGGTATGGATATATTAAAGACTATCCTTTGGAACAGCTTGTGCGAGATTGTAGACTCACTATGATCTATGAAGGTACCAACGGTATACAGGCTATGGATCTTCTGGGAAGAAAGCTGGGATTGAATAAAGGCAAACCGGTTATGGATCTTTTGGGAGAAATGCAAGCGTCGATTGCAGCCGCCAGGGAGATAGAGGGTCTAAAAGAATTTGCAGACTTGGTGCAAGAGGCTGTCAACAAACTGGGCGAAGTCGGCCTGCACATGGGTGCATCTGCCATGTCGCCCGAGGCGATGAAGGCCTTTGCGTTTGCTTATTCTTTTATGGAAGTTACCGGTGATGTAGTGATGGCCTGGATGCTATTGTGGCGAGCAACTGTTGCCGCTCAAAAGCTGGAAAAAGGTGCCCGAAAAAAGGATGTTGCCTTTTACGAGGGGCAGTTAAAGAGTACAGAGTTTTTTGTTCACTCGATTCTTCCGATTACGATGGGCAAGTTCAACGCCATTTTGACAACCAACGGCGCAGCGGTAGAGATCTTAGAGGATTCCTTCGGCGGATAATTTACTTATGCGAAATCCGGCCGGTTGGGCCTGATCGCAGATTGAAAGGTTAAAGGAGAAAAGGATGCCGGAAAGAAAAATGTTTGCCGGTGGAGAATTTTTAGTTACGGATGCCACAGCGGAAGATGTATTTATTCCGGAAGAAATGACCAGGGAACACAAAATGATCTATGCTGCGGCCCTCGATTTCGTAAAAAAGGAGATCCGGCCCAATATGGAGCTGATTAGTGAGAAAAACGAAGAATTGGCCCGATCGTTGATGAAAACAGCCGGTGACCTCGGACTTAACGCTACCGATATTCCTGAAGAGTATGGCGGCGAAGGGATGGATAAAATCAGCACGTGTCTTGTTGCTGATGCATTAGGTGGTGCGGCTTCATTTTCGGTTTCCCATTCCGCCCACACCGTAATCGGCACCTTACCCATCGTTTATTTTGGAACCGAGGCCCAAAAAAAGAAATATTTGCCGAAACTTGGTACGGCCGAGTGGCTGGCAGCCTACTGTTTGACCGAATCGAGTGCCGGTTCCGACGCCCTGAATGCGCAGACAACGGCCACACTTTCTGATGACGGCCGCCACTACTTGTTAAACGGTGAAAAGATCTTTATTACCAACGGTGCCTGGGCCGATCTCTTCATTGTTTATGCTAAGGTGGATGGAGAGAAATTTACGGGGTTTATTGTTGAAAGAAGGTTCCCCGGTGTTTCCAGCGGTCCCGAGGAAAAGAAACTGGGCATAGAAGGGTCTTCTACCACATCTGTCATATTTAAGGATTGCATGGTGCCGGTAGAAAATGTTCTTTTTGAAATCGGCAAAGGGCACAAGGTCGCATTTAACGTCCTCAATATCGGCCGATATAAACTTGGTGCCAGCGTTACCGGCGGATGCAAGGTAATCATTGCCGAGGCGACACAGTATGCAACAACCCGTGAGCAATTCGGCAAAAAAATCGCCTCTTTTGGCATGATCAAAAACAAGCTGGCAGATATGTGCATCGGTATCTTTATGGCCGAGTCGCTCACATATCGACTGGCAGCCATGATAGAGGACAAACTGAGTTCGCTGGATCCGCAAGCCAGGAAAGAGGGGGCCGAAAATGCCAAAGCCATCGAAGAGTACGCCGTTGAATGCTCGATTGCTAAAGTATATGACAGTGAGCGCCTTGATTTCTGTGCCGACGAGGTAGTTCAGATATTCGGTGGCTATGGTTATATAGCCGAATATCCGGCCGAGGGGATATACCGGGATGCCCGCATTAACCGAATCTTTGAGGGTACCAACGAGATCAACCGGCTGTTGATTGCCGGGACCGTTCTGAAACGCGCCGTGCAAGGCCGGCTTGCTCTTTTCGATGCGGTTCAGGCAGTAGAAGAAGAGGTGCAGGCCGGAGTGCCGGATGCGCCCGGGTTTGATGATGCCCCCCTGGCCGCACAGCAGCATCAGGTTAAAATGAGCAAGAAGATTTTGCTCTTGACCCTTGGCAAAGCGGCCGGTAATTTGTTGGCCGACCTGGCGGAAGAGCAGGAAGTGCTGGCTTTTTTGGCAGATATGATCATCGAGATATTTGCGATGGAAAGCGGCCTGCTCAGGGCCCTAAAAATGATTGATAAAAAGGGGGAAAAGCGGGCCGAGTATCACACGGCCGTCGTGCAGGTTTATGTTAATGATGCCATTCCGAAAATCGTCCACTGGTCCAAGCAGGTTCTGGCCTTTGTTGAAAAAGGTGATGCTCTGGTCGCTTTGCTTGCGGCAGTAGACAAGCTTGCCGCTTATCAGCCGGTAAACACCGTTAACTTAAGGCGCCGGATTGCCGAAAAAGTTATTAAGGGTAAAAAGTATCCCTTTTAAATAAAATCGTAACACGATTTTATTTCTGTGCTGCTTGCCGTTTCTCAAGTTCTTCTACCCGGAGTTCCTTTTTCAAAATTTTCCCCACATTGCTTTTGGGCAGCTCAGCTCTAAATTCGATTTCCGTTGGAAGCTTGTAAGTGGCCAGTTTATCTTTGCAGAATTCGATGAGTTCCGCCATGGTAGCGGTTTCCCCTTCTTTCAATACCACAAATACTTTGACCTGCTCACCGCGCGTTGCGTGCGGTACTCCGATGGCAGCGGCTTCCATAACTTGGGGATGCTGATAAAATACTTCCTCAATATCGCGCGGATAAACATTATAGCCGCCGGATATAATCATATCCTTTTTGCGGTCGACAATATAAAAATACCCCTCTTCATCCATTTTGGCGATATCCCCGGTATGCAGCCAGCCGTCGGCCAGGGTTGCGGCCGTTTCTTCAGGCTTATTATGGTAGCCTTTCATCACCTGGGGACCTTTAATAAGAAGCTCACCGATTTCACCAGTTGCAACATCGGTCTTGCCGTCGGCAAGATCGACAATACGGCACTCGGTGTCGGAGATCGGAACCCCAATACTTCCTACCTTTCGCTTGCCGCCCGCAAACGGGTTAATATGAGTTACCGGCGCCGACTCCGTCAGGCCGAAGCCTTCAACGATGACGGCGCCCGTCTTTTGCTCAAATTCCTTGATAACTTCAAGCGGCAGGGGGGCACTTCCGGAAAAACAGCCTTTAATAGAAGTCATGTCGACTTTGCTGATGTTGGGATCATTGAGCATGCCGATATACATCATAGGAACCAGGGGCGCAAAGGTCGGTTTGAATTTTGCAATAGTTTCCAGCAGAGCTTCCGGCTGGGGCTTGGGAACAAGAATCTGGCCCCATCCCATGTAAATGGCAAAGTTCATGGCGGTTGACATCCCGAACACATGGAAATATGGAAGGGCGCCCAACATAATTTCATTGCCCTTGTTGAATGTTGGAAACCAGGCGGCGACCTGCTGAACCTGCCTGTTGAGGTTGTCGTGGGTGAGCATGACGCCTTTGGAAATACCGGTAGTTCCGCCGGTGTACTGGTACATGGCCACATCATCAAGAGAAATCTCAACCAGGGGAGGATTGGGAGGATGAGCGGCCAGAACGTCTTTCCATTTGAAAACGTTGTCCGCTGATTTTACATCGGCGGCCAGTTTTTTCTTTTTGGCGACCAGCGGGAATAAAAGGCTTTTAGGGAAGGGCAGGTAATCGCCGATGGAAGTATAAACGATTTGTTTGATCTGTGTTTTCGGCCTTAGATCGATCATGCGATTGCCTAAAAGATCCAAAGTTATGAGGGCTTTTGATGCTGAATCATTGAATTGATGTTCAAGTTCCCGGTCTGAATAGAGAGGGTTATTCATGACGGCTATCGCGCCTAATTTCAAGATGGCGTAATAGGCCGCAACGCAGGGTATCAGGTTTGGCAGCAGGATGGCGACGCTGTCGCCTTTTTTGATACCGAATTCATGCAAACAGGCGGCAAAACGGTTGACCATATCATTGAGTTGACGATAGGTAATCTTATAGCCCTGAAACAGCACTGCCATTTTCTCAGGGAACTGGTCGGCTGATCGCTCCAGAATGGCCGGCAGGGCAATTTCCTCGTAATCTACCTTTTGGGGGACGCCCTTTTCATAACTGGCCAACCATGGTTTGTCTTCGTATTTGATTGCTGTGGTCACATGAGCCTCCTTTCACGGGTTCAAAGGTTCAACGTTCAAAGGTTCAGAGGTCGGCCGTCTAATTGTCTCATCCCTATTGAATCAACGGTTTAGGAAAAAAGCGCGCAGCGCTGAACCTCTCCGAGGCGTAGGATCGTGCCTCTACGAGCCGGAGGCCTGAACCCTGAACCTAATAACCTAGACCGACCTGATGTCCAATTTATTTGCAATCCCACGGTATATAAAAGTCTACGGTTATTTATATTAAAGTAAATACCGAGGTCTGTATATAGCACTGTTAAGATGAAATCGAAATTTTGTCAAGAATAGGGTATAATATATAAAGCCAACAAAATCTAAAGCAAAGGTTTTTCTTGACAGAATGGAAATGTGCTTATAAAAAATGAATGAACGTTCATTCATTTAAGTCCATAACTTTTATATTTGCATTCTCCGCTGCTTGTTGAAGCGCAGCGAAGAACCCGCTAATCGGGGCTGTTAATCGTAATGCAGTCACAAGATTGTTTACTGTGAAAGGAGTCGGATGCACGACAAATGGAAACAATGCTGATCTCTCCGGCAAAGGCTACGCTTGTTGGGATTCCTACGGTTATTTTTTCACTGCTGATACCACTGATTGGAGTGGGAGTCTTTGCTTACATTATAGCTATGCGCCTAAAGCCGCTTGTTCTGGCTGCGCCTGACCAGCGCTTTGATCATTTAATTCAACGGCTGTTAAACATGCTCAAATACGTGATTGGTCAGTACCGCCACCCGCGATATATGGATGCCGGCATCATTCATATTTTTCTGTTTGCCGGTTTCATGATCCTTTCTTTACGATCTATTACGCTGGTATTACTTGGAATTTCAGAAGGATATGTATTGCCGGGCATGGGTGGTACGGCTGGAGTTGTTTACGGTGTCCTCAAAGATTTTGCAGGGACTTGGGTCCTTGTGGCCTGTGTGGCGGCCATGTTCCGGCGGGGAGTTCTCAAACCCGAACGTTACGCTGTGCCGCCCAAATACGGCAAGGATCATACCTGGGAAGCCATGCTTGTTTTGCTGCTGATTACAGGACTTGTCACCTTTGATATGGTGTTTGAAGGCAGCCAGGCTGCGGCACAGATTCAAAAAGGATTAAAAACCGAGCTTCTTGTACCGGGTACCGGAACCTGGTTTGCCGCCCATGTTTTGAGTGCTTCATCACTTGATAAACTTCAAAATTTGCACCTGGGGGCTTATTTTTCGCATGAACTGATATTTTTTTTCTTTCTCTGTTTTCTGCCGCTGGGGAAGCATTTTCATATAATTACGTCCCTGCCGAACGTATTTTTTCTTAAACTTAACAAAGGTACTGTAAAGCCGGTTCGATGGGGTGTTGCCGACGATCAGCTTGACGATTTGGAGTCCTTTGGGGTTAAAACATTCGAGGATTTTACCTGGAAGCAAATGCTCGATTTTTATTCCTGTGTAGATTGCGGGCGGTGTTCTGATCATTGCCCGGCTAATGCCGCGGGTCGGCCGCTTTCTCCGCGGTTTATTTCGGTTAAGTGCCGGAACTATTCTTTCGCAAAATACCCGCTTTTCGGCCAGCCGGTAAATGGCCGGCCTTTAATCGGTAATGTGCTCGAAGAAGACGAAATCTGGTCGTGTACTACCTGCGGAGCCTGTGAAGAAGAATGTCCGGTGTTGATAGAGTATATTGATAAGATCGTTGACGTCAGAAGAGGTATGGTTGATGATGGAAACGTGCCTCAATCCTTACAAAAACCGCTGGGAGCGCTTGAAAAGCGGGGAAATCCCTACGGCAAGACCGCGAAAAAAAGAGCCGACTGGATAAAAGATTTACCTGAAGACTGCAATATAAAGATTCTGAAGAAAAAAGAGACGGCCGACATTCTTTACTTTGTCGACAGTATTACTTCATATGACGACCGCATTCAGGAAATCGGCAGAGCTACAGCACGAATTCTTTTTAGCGCCGGGATTGATTTTGGTATTTTGGGGCCGGCTGAGAAAGACAGCGGGCATGAGGTTAAAAGGTTTGGCGAGGAGATGCTTTTCCAGGAATTAAGGGATCAAAACACGGATGCGATTATCAGGTCCGACGTTCAAAGCATTGTAACAGCAGATCCACATGCCTTCAATGCTTTGAAAAATGACTATCAGGGTCTGCCGCCGGTAGAGCACATCAGTCAGATGATTGCCAGAGAGATCAAGGGCGGAAAAATTCGATTAAAGGAAGTTGAAGATAACGGTGCGACGTACACCTATCATGATCCCTGCTATCTGGGGCGGCATAACGGCGTTTATGATATCCCCAGAGATGTTATTGACGCCATACCGAACTTAAAAAGAGTTGAAATGTCCAAATGTAAGGATCGTTCGTTTTGCTGCGGAGGTGGCGGCCTGATGCTTTTTTATGAGCCCGAGGAAGAGATCAGGATGGGGAGATTGAGGGTGGAGATGGCCGAACAGGCCGGTGCCGACGTGATCGTGACGGCCTGTCCCTTTTGCCTGGTCAATATTGAAGATGCTATCAAAACCAGCGGTCTGGAAGGAAAAATAGAGGCTATTGATTTGGTTGAATTGATTGAGCGTCACATGGTACATGATACGTAAACGTTCAGAGGTTCAGGGGTTCAGGGTTCATAGGTTCAGGGTTCATAGGTTCAGGGTTCAGAGTCCATAAGCGCAATGTTTTTTTGCCCCGGATGGACTGTGGAAGGTTTACTGAAAAAGATGAACATCGAACATCGAACGTCCAACATCGAATGATGAATAAAAAAAAACGAACGAAATTAAATTGCAGAGCGGAGCGACATCATTATTCGATGTTCAACGTTGGACGTTCGATGTTCGATGTTCAGTCTGTTCGATGTTC
>NZ_JAZFTO010000334.1:0-2816 GCF_036446775.1 Candidatus Desulfatibia sp. | reverse complement strand
GATTTCGCAGATTACACAGATTACAATGAATACGCGATTAAGGTTGCGGAATCTGTCGGGTTAAATTCCCCGCAGCTTGCTGCGTTAAGATAGAAAATATCATTTGTTGATACCCCGTGGCTTGCCGCGGGGTCGTTCATTTTATTTTTCATATGTAATACATATAGTAATACAACACGATATTGTCAAGAAAACAAAAAAAGTTTTTTATCACAAAAAAATAAAAGCAGGTAATATTCGACAAGATTCGGGATTTATCTCGGTGAACTCTGTGAGCTTGAGCGAATCTGCCGGAGGCAGATAAAACGGGCGAGAGCTAATTAAAAAATGTGCGGGATTTGCGGAAAAATATGCTTTGATGGCAAACCCATCGAAGAAGATTTGATCAAAGAAATGTGCCGTTCTTTTTCCTATCGGGGACCGGATGATAACGGAACATACATCAATAATTCGGTAGCAGACAATGGCCGGCAGATTTCTTTAGGCCTGGGGCATCAGAGGCTTTCAATTATTGATTTGTCGTCCGCCGGTCATCAGCCCATGACCAACGAGGACGGTACTATTTGGATCACCTATAATGGAGAGGTTTATAATTTTAAGGAATTAAGAGCTGATCTGAAGCGCAAAGGGCATGCTTTTAAAAGTGATACGGATACAGAGGTTATTCTGCACCTGTATGAGGAAGAAGGCATCGACGCTGTACATCGACTTAACGGCATGTTTGCTTTTGCGCTCTGGGATGAAAATAAATCGCGACTTTGGGTTTGTCGTGACCGCATCGGCATCAAGCCGCTGGTGTATTATTGGGATGGAAAGCACTTTGCTTTTGCTTCTGAGATCAAAGCACTGTTAAACGATCCTGCGATTACAAAAGAATTGGATCATGAGGCGCTTTATCTCTATCTTACGTTTAGTTATGTTCCTGCTCCGTATACGATGTTTAGCGGAGTCAGGAAACTCGAGCCCGGTTATTTTATAATTCTGGAGCAAGGAAAATTAACAATAAAGAAGTACTGGGATGTCGACAAAACGATTGCTCAGAATAGACCGTTATTGCCATTTGCAGAGCAGGAAGGAATATTCAAGAAACGTCTTTATGAATATCTTAATGATGCGGTGCGCAAACGGTTGATCGCGGATGTCCCTTTGGGCGCTTTTTTAAGCGGGGGGATCGATTCGAGCATTATCGTGGCCCTAATGGCTCAGAATTCAAATCAGCCAATCAAAACATTTTCAATCGGATTTAAAGACGCCGAGCTTTTTGACGAAACACACTATGCCCGGGAGGTGGCCGATTGTTTTAAAACCGACCATCACGAGTTCAAGCTGACTTACAGGGATATGCTGGATGTCCTGCCCGATGTCCTTGCTACCTTTGACGAGCCCTTTGCCGATTCATCTGCTATTCCAACCTATATCGTATCAAGAGAAACAAAAAAATACGTCACCGTGGCTTTATCAGGGGATGGGGGTGATGAGCTTTTTGCCGGGTATCGATCCTACCTGGGAGAGTACTGGTATAAAAGGTACATGTTCATACCGGCATTCATTAGAGAGGAGTTCTTTGAGAGGCTAATCCAAAGGCTGCCTGACTCCAGAGATTCCAAATATCTGGAATACATCCGGCGCCTTAAAAAATTCATTAAAGGTACTAAGGGATCATTTCCGGAGAGGGTTCTAGCTTTGAAGGAGATTTTCCCAAGGGATATTCGACGCAATCTTCTGCGTCGATCAGGATCTAATGAAAATCCATTACTGGAAGATCCTGCTTTGAGCCGTATTCAAAGACTGCTGGACTTGAACTGCAATGATCGCATCAACAGTATTCTTTATGCTGATCTCAAAGATTCTCTGCCGGGTGATATGCTCACAAAAGTGGATTGGATGAGCATGAAGAACTCTCTGGAAGTACGGGTACCTTTTCTGGATCATCGGGTGGTGGAACTGGCCTTCAGCATGCAGAGTACATTTAAGCTGCATAAAGGGCAAAGCAAATACATCCTTAAAGAAACCTTTAAAGATATGCTTCCGCCAGGTCTTATTGATCGGCCCAAGGCTGGGTTTGAGGTTCCCATCAGCCGGTGGCTGAAGACGGATTTAAAATTTCTGATCGAGCAAAACCTTGCCGAAGATAGAATAAGGGAACAAGGAATTTTTGAGTACGAAATCATAGAAAAACTGATTCATGACCACATGTCAAATCGAACCGATACATCATGGATGTTATGGAATCTGATCGTTTTTCAACACTGGCATAAAGAGTATTTGACAGTATAAAATCGTATTACGATTTTATAATTTGACAACCAGGCCAATAGAATATATTCTATTCATATAATCGTAAAACGATTTTATTTTAATAAGGAGAGAATACTATGCCCTCAACGACAGTCCATATACCTGATTCATTGCTATCCAAAATAGACCAAACAGTTAAAGAGAAGGACATCAGCCGCAACCGCTTTATCGTTCAAGCCTGTGAAAAAGCATTGCAAAATGAGGCCGGACAGTGGCCTGAAGATTTTTTCGAGACCAACCTTAGCAAAGAAAATTTGAGGTTGCTGAGAAAAGGTGCCTCGGAAATGGAGGCGGCAATTATTAAAATGAGAAAGAATCGGGCGGATGTGGATTTATGAGATATGTTTTGGATACTACAGCATTTTCGGCCGCCATGCGACGAGAAGAAAGCCTGTTGATGTTTCTAAAAAAATATCGTCCAGGAGATATTTGCACTGTTCCGCCGGTTGTAGCTGAAATACAATACGGCATAAAAAGATTAAATAATTCTTCCAAAAAATCCCTCTTATTGAAGTCCG
>NZ_JAZFTO010000333.1:0-8055 GCF_036446775.1 Candidatus Desulfatibia sp. | reverse complement strand
CAGACATCATCACATTCGGCAGAATTGTTGAAACTCAATATATAGGGTTAAACAAAAAAAACAGGGTCTATCACAGACCCTGCCTTTTCTGTTCGGTTGAGCCATCACTCAAATTGAATGTGGAGTCGTCCGAATCTGTATATCGGTATGAATTAGCTACATTTGTAATACATACCTATAAGAGGTCGTTTCCCTCTTATTTTCCCAAGTTCTGCCGCTCTTCCATTTCGGCCGTTAATTCAGCCAAACTACTACAGCAATATAAACAAGCGTGATACCTGGCCTTATACCTATTAACACGTCGTTGCTCCGTCCTTATTAAATATATCGGCAGTTATATAAATTTCTTTAATGCAATGACCGTACCAAGAATCAAAAATAAGGCAAGGATGAAAGTATGTCTTTATATATCTATCAGATAGGATATATGGAGGGGCTGAATATTTAAAAAACCAAGCAAAGAAACAAATCTTATTGTGATATAAAATTGACAGGCTAGTCTATCCAATGATGATTGCATTGGGCAATCGCAAATATTTTGGGCTTCATTTTTGGAGAATATGTGCCGGCCCATATGCAAAAAGTGGTCAGTTTTTTGGCAAAACGACTGTCCCGCAACGAATAGCCCAAGATAGACTCGCAAAAGCTGTTAGCCCGGATTTATCATGATGCTTAATGCATCTCTGACATCATATCTTCGACAGATTCAACCACTTCACCCTGAATGCCGTCTATATCTTCCTCTTGCAGACCAAGAAATTCCATGGTCCCGTTTTCCAGTTGATAGAGCTCACAATCGACACCGGTGCCAATACCGCTCCTCATGGCTATAAAATCCGCCATGTGAAGAATATAAGCCAGGTCGTTGCCTTCGGATTGCGATGGATAATGATGATATTTGATGGCCAGGCTTTGTTCATCGGGGATATTCCATTTCTGGCAAAATTCAGAGGCTATTTCGGAATGATCGAATCCTAAGATCTCTCTTTCGGCATTCAGAAACGTCTCTTGGCCATCCTGCATGAATAGTTCAAAATCTTCCCTTCTTTCATAGACATGACTGTCTAAAATCAGTTTGCCGGCGTCATGCATGAGTCCGGCAAAAAAAGCATCATTGCTCAATTCAGGCCTTTTTTTACCGGCAATCAGCCTTGAGCCCACCGCGACAGCCATCGAATGCCGCCACAGATCTCCTGAATCCAGATTATACCCGTCCAGGGTCTTACCGATTATATTCGAAATGCCCGCCACGGTAATCACTTCTCCCAGGGTTTTATACCCGAGCAGAACCGAGGCATGCTGAACGGAAGCAACCCTTCCACTCAAACCGTAATACGTAGAATTGGCCAGCCTCAAAATGCGGGCGCTGATGGACTGTTCAACCTCGATGACTTTCACTAGATCTTTCATGTTTGAATTGGGTTTTGAGATAATTTCCTGGGCTTTATTTACAACATGTGGCATGGCCGGCAGGTCGGACATGCTGCGCAGGATTCCATATTTTAATGCCATGCCTCCTGGTCGTTTTCGATTGTACGATGCGGTCCGGATAGATTTTTTAGGCTGCTCTTTTTTATCAGTTTCATAAGGATCAAGGGATTTCTTAGGTGCCGTTTGCGACCGCAAATCGATTATAATGCGACCTTTGCAAGCCAAACATTTAACGGTAAATTTTTCCCTAAACGGAAGCTTTTCCTTTGAAATTTTATATACTTTTTGGCAATTTGGGCATTCTACTTTCATAGTATGTTATTTTATATCCCTTGCCTTATGGTCGGTCGTTTTACTGCTCTTGGTGGTTTTTGCAGGAGCTGTAAGGCCTTTTTTGTTTTCGGTTTTTGCAGTTTTAGCCACGGCATCTTTGTTGCTCTGCATTTTCTTATTTTTATTTATCAGTTGGATGATTGTTTTATTGGCTTGTTTGAGACGTCTGCCAACTGTTTCTAAAAGATATCTGGAGATATCCGGATAGTTCTCGACGATTTCCGAAAGCTTGTCACCGGGAAAACGCTCTATAACCGACCTGCCTTTTGAGATTATGGTTGTGGTTCGCGGCTCGCCGATTAAAGACGCCATTTCTCCGAAAAATTCGCCGGGCTCCTGGATGCTACTTATTTTGCGGCCATCTTTCATTACAATTAAAGCGCCTTGGACAAGCTTATAAAAATCAGAGTCCTTATTACCTTCATGGATAATGACGTCCTGATCTTCGTAATGCGCCCTTTCAGGATTCACAAGGTAAGCGGGCATGACCTCTTTGGTTACGGTGGTTCTTTTTAAAACCTCTTCGATTGAAGTAGCTCCCCGGCGAATTTTTTTTAAACCGTCATCCCTTAAAGTGCTCATGCCTTCCTTAATGGCAGCCTTTCTCAATTGGTCCTCAGGAACACCGGCGCTGATAACTTCTGCTATATTGTCGGTTAATTCCATAAGCTCATAAAGGCCGAGGCGCCCTTTATAACCGGAACCGTTACACTTCGAGCAACCTATTGGTTCGTATATGCTGAGCTGCTCTATTTCACTTTGGGAAAATCCAATTTCTTCCAACTCTGCCGGGTTAATGTTGTCGATCAGGACCTTACACTGGGGACATAGTTTGCGTACCAGGCGCTGGGAAAGAACCAATGATACTGCCGATGCCAGCATATAGGTAGGTATCCCGATATCTACAAGCCGCCCAATGGTGGAAGGACAGTCGTTGGTGTGCAAAGTACTGAAAACCAGGTGGCCGGTCATGGCCGCTTTGATGGCAATTTCAGCCGTTTCCAGGTCTCTAATTTCACCGAGCATTATGATATCAGGATCCTGACGCAGAAACGCCTTAAGGGCGGCGGCAAATGTCATGCCGACCGCATTCTTGACATTCACCTGATTGATTCCCTTGAAGTTAAATTCTACCGGATCTTCAACGGTGAGTATCTTAGTATCTTCTTTGTTCAGGTTGTTGAGAATAGAGTATAGTGTCGTTGTTTTGCCGCTGCTGGTGGGGCCGGTTACCAGCAGCAAACCATAGGGCCGGTAAATACAGCGCTTGACGGCTTCCAGGGCCTTTGGTTCAAATCCCAGTTTGGTAAGGTCCACCTTCAGTGAGCTTTGATCCAGGATACGCAAAACAATGCTCTCACCAAAGAGGGTGGGCAGTGTTGAGACTCGAAAATCGACCGTCTTTCTTTTTCCAAGGCGCATTTTGATCCTGCCGTCCTGAGGCACACGACGTTCGGCAATATTCAGCCCCGCTAAGATCTTTATTCTGGAGTTTAGGGCATTTTTAATGGTTGCGGGCAGGTTCATGGACTTGAAGAGATAGCCGTCCAGCCGGTAGCGCACCTCCAGCGTCTTTTCAAAAGGTTCGATATGAATATCACTGACACCCTCGTTAACGGCCTTAACCAGAATGCCGTTAACAAGCTTAATAATGGGAGCATCGGCAGCCGTGTATACGTCTTCCTCCTCGGTATCTACCAGTTCCATATCCACAACAGCTTCGGAGACCAGGGATCCGATATCATCGACTTGGATTACCGGCTGCTCGTCTTCATCTAGATCTTCTTTAACGCCAAAATAACGGTTGTACTCTTCATCACTTATCTTATAGTAGGTGCGGTAAGCCTCAACGATATCTTTTTCAGTGGATACACTGATACTTATGCCTTTTTGAACTTCGCGCTGAAGATCGGCGACCGCTGACGTATCGGTCGGCTCGGCCATGGAAACGACAAGGTCTTCTCCTTCGAATCTAATCGGAAAAGCCAGGTACTTTTGCGCCATTTCATAAGGCATGGTTTCGAGAGCCCTGGGATCCGGAGTGATTTTTGATAATTTAATAGCAGGATAGTTTTGGAGGCGGCTTAAGACGTTTACAATGGTTTCATCATCAATGTATCCGAGCCGGATAAGTATACTGCCCAGCCGGCCCTTATTCTTCTTCTGATAGTTCAATGCATCCTGGAGATGGGTTTTGGCAATATAGCCCTCTTTGCATAAAAGATCGCCGATTTTGGTTTTGCCGGCCCCGGACTGATCCATGATGGTGGAACTCAGACTTGATCTTTTTGACGAAGTCGTGGCGCTGGATTTTTCTTGTTTTATGGGTATCGGTTTAGCCATTGAACTTGGTTTGCTTTTTATCTGAAAGCTGCATGAAAACTTTGAAAAGGAATATATTTTCGGCAATTTCAGATTTTAGGTTTTCAATATCAGACCTCATATTAAATATCGGCTATTTAAGGAAAAACTTAAGATTTTTCGAAGCAGTCCCCTATTTATGAAAATCAATAAGATAGGATTATAAATCTAAAGATCAGCGCGCTATTAATTTCAGGAAGACGGTCACAAACAAGCTGCGGAATTAAGGCTTATAAAACCAAATTGGGGACTTCCATTTCTCCTTTTCGGAAGACCGCCAGAAAGGCACTGACGACCTCAGGATCAAACTCTGTGCCGGAACCCTTGACAAGGATATCTTTGGCGTCAAACGGAGACATCGCCTTACGGTATGGGCGATCGCTGGTCAGAGAATCGTAGACATCCGCAACTGTGATAATGCGGGCCTCCAGTGGGATTTCTTTTCCTTTTGCGGGGTGATACCCGGAGCCGTCGAATTTGTCATGGTGGGCCAGTATAATGGGGATAATCCGGCCCAGCGGCCCTTCTACCGGCTCCAATACATTGGCACCCTTTTCAACGTGTTTTTTCATCTCGTGGAACTCTTCCTGGGTCAAACAAGCTGCCTTGTAGAGAATCTCTCGGCTAATATCTAACTTGCCGATATCGTGGAGTAAGGCGGCACTGCGGACGTCTTCGATCCGTTGCATGTTGAATCCAAAGTGAGACGCTAACTTGGCTGCATATATGGAGACGCGGTAGGAGTGGTTTTCAGTGTATTTATCTTTGGAGATAAAATGACGCAGTATATGCAACAGGCCGTGATATGTCTGTCGTAGTTCTTTTACACGGGTTTCGTTACGCTCGTGGAGAGTTCCCATGGTATACCCGGTAATAACTAAAATGCCTCCCCAAGATATAATATCATACCAGCCACCTTCTAGGCCCAAAAACACGGGGAGCGGTGTTTCGGTGAACAAAACCGGCTTATAATACATAAGCAGGCCAATCAAAAACACACTGGCAAAGGCCGTTAGTGTGGCATGGCGCCGACCGTAGAAATAAGCAGAAAATAATGTAGGTAAAGTATAAAATCCCAGGACCATACGCTGGCCGCTTACCAGATAATTTATGACTGCAGCGAGAACCAGTAAGGACAAGATCAACCACAATTCTTTATTTACTTTCGCCAGTTCGTTTACAATTGATTTTATTTCTGCCGCCTTATTAGCATTGAACAGTGATGCTTTAAAAAGATGAGCATCATGTTCGACGAATGGTTTGGGTCCTTTATCAAAAACCGGTTCGGGAGAATGGATGCTTGTACCTTTGGTGGTTAGGTTATCACTCAAAAAATTAGTAGCCATAATGTTTATTTTCCTTCATCAGAATGATTTCGTCGCTTACTGCTACCCGGGAACACACCAGATACGCCTTTCTTGATATTATCGGTGCTTATATAAAAAGCTTTAGGGATTTATTAATTTAAGGCAATTGATTTTAAAGATAGAAATGGAATAGTGTTTTTTGGGGAGGGGTTAAAATGAAAAAAGGCAGGGCCTATCAAAGACCCTGCCTTTTACGTTCGGTTAGTAAGAAGGTCCATCAGTGTTAAATGTACCACTATAGTCATACCTAACGTTAACTTGATAATACTTCACCCAGAAGAAAAATCGATCCTGATCATAGTATCGGTGGTAGTGATTTTCAAAATTATTTTTTAACGAATTAATATTATTGCTATTGCTGGTGATTTGATTGTTAAGGTCAACCACATCGCTGAGCAGATAGCTGATATTAGCAGTAACCACCGCCAATTCCGAAACAGTAAGGTTTTGCTTGGTTGCCACCTGATCTCTCAGGTTTGCGATTTCGTTTTGCAAAGCCTGAATCTGGACCTGTACACTGGTGTTCATGGTGTCTACCTGGGCCTGGAGCGCACTTAGTTCCAGCGACTCGGCTTGGAGTTGGGTCTTCATTTGCTCAAACAGGATGGAAAAAGTTTGCAAGTCGGCATCGAGTCGAGATTCCAGCACCGCTATCTCTGAGTTCAAAGCCTGGATTGTGGAGATGTTTTCTGCAATGGTGCTGTCCAGCTCCATGATCGTTGCTAAATTAGTGGCCACGTCGGCATCCAAATCCAAGATTGCGGCCAAGTTTGCCGCCACATCGACATCTAGATCCAGGATGACCGCCAAATTTGCAGTCACGGTATCATCCAGTTCCAGGATTGCGACCAAATTAGCTGTAATGCTACTCTTCAAATCGTTTATTTCCGACTTGATTTTATTGATTTCCTTAAACGAGGAATCATAGTTTGCTCTGATCTCCGCCATTTGCGCTTCCAAATCAGCGATGCCGGCCTCATTGGCTAAAAGACGGTCCTTGACGGCGTCCATCTCAGCCTTCAGAGTATCCAAATCCGCCCTGAGTTCATTCGTGCTGGTTTCAAGGCCCAAGATGGAGTCTCGGTTTGCGGCGATTTGTCCGGCAAGATCCGCAAATGGTTTCCCGTTTAAATAATTCGTATTGTTTTTCCCCCCAAATACCGTTCCGGTGGGGACAAGCAATAACGCAACCATGAGCGCGGCCACTAATATCCCTGCATACGATTTTTGCATATTATCCTCCTGTTGACGCTCTTTTTTGTATACCTGCTAAAGAAAAAAGCCCATCCTCTTTGAAGAAAGAATGGGCTTTAAAGCAATTTGTCCAATAGCTGGGCAACCCCGCTACCCATCATTACCGGGCCGGAGGCTTTGCGTCCCACTCTTTCGAGAGGTTTGCCTTTTTCGAGCTTCGATCTTAAAATCTTACATATTTAGAAAGCAAATAACATGCCAGGCTAAACGAAAAACAGAGAATGCCCAGTAACCTAGTGATTTATTTAAAAATACCGAATGTCACGGAAACAGGTTCAGAGGGTTCAAACCATGAAAACCGTATACAAAAGTATACAGCCGTATGATTTTTCATACATTTCTTTCGGACAGCTTGCCTGGATCATACATTGGTGAAAATTGAAGATTTATCCTGCCTGCCCAGTTAAATTTCTTTTTTATTTATTTAACCAGGGTTAAATGCGGAGCATATTTAACCGGGACCTGACCCTCTTGTTTTTATTGGTGAGGGGGCGCTACTTTTTCAACTCATTCCTAACAGCTATGCCCATCTTTTCTAATGTTAGCGGCTTCTTTATGAATTGGCCGGCACCCAATTTTTGAGCTTCCTTCACGTCATCTGTTTCAGCGAACCCACTGGCTATGACAGCCTTTTGGTTAGGATGAATCTTTATTATTCTTTCGTATGTCTCACGACCATTTATTCCCGGGTCCATAATCATATCAAGTAATATTAAATCCACTGTATGTTCCTTCAAATATTCAACGGCCTCCTCACCACTGGAAACGGCTTTAGCTTTATAACCTAATGTGTTCAGCATTTCGCAGGCTATCTCTCTTTGGCTTTCCACATCATCAACAATCAGAACCGTCTCTCCGTCTCCCTTGTAGTCGTTAATGGGTATGGACAAATCCTTATCCGATACCTCATCTCTGGTTATTGGAAAATACAATTCAAATGTTGTGCCGTTCTCGTCACTTATCACATTTAAATACCCTTTGAGGTCTTGTACAACATTCCATACAACAGCCAGCCCCAAACCTGTACCACTTCTACCCATTACCTTCTTGGTATAGAACGGCTCAAAAATCCTCTCAAGGTCATCTGGTGATATTCCCGGACCACCGTCTGATACAGACAATACGGCATATTCACCCACGTTTACATCATCATAACCCCTTACAGGTCTATCTACATAACGGTTCATGGTCGATATGATAACATCGCCGCGTCCCTCAATAGCCTCCGCAGCGTTCGAGGCTAAGTTCATTACAACCTTTCTAAGATGAGCGTCAGAACCGCTTATGTTAAGCAAATCGGTATCAAGGT
>NZ_JAZFTO010000332.1:0-13598 GCF_036446775.1 Candidatus Desulfatibia sp. | reverse complement strand
TCCCAAAATTTATTGAATTTCGAGCCGAACTGCCAAAAACGAACGTGGGCAAAATATTAAGGCGGGCTTTAAGAGAATATTGAAAAAAAATCAATTGCATTTTTCCCCAAAATTAGCTCCAAGGATTTGTCCGGCAGGCGGGCTGCGTTAATCCATTTTAGCTCGCGATCCCATGCAAAAGGGATGTTGGGGAAGTCAGACCCGTACATTATGCGGTCAACTCTCATTTCATTCAGTGGCAAAGGCTTATTATTGGGCAAATAGTCCGTTAGTACCATGGCCGAATCGAGCCAGATGTTATCGTATTTTTCAATCAGTTGCTTATAGGGCAGGAATTCATCAGTTCCTAAATGAGGTACGCATACTTTGAGCTTGGGGTAATTTTTTATTACGCTTTCCAACTTCTCAGCTCCGCAAATTAAATAAGGATCGCAGGCATAGGCCGGACTTTTTGGTTCTCGGCCAACATGCATTATCAGCGGCTTTGCTTGCGAAGAACACAGGTCATAAATTATATCCATTTCCCCGCTGTTCATGTCAAAACATTGCACATGAGCGTGAAGTTTAACACCTTTCAAACCGGAGTCAAAAGCTGCTTTCAGGATATCTTCCATGCCCTCTTCACCGGGAAAGACCGTGGCCATACCAATAACTTTTTGAGGAAATTGCTTACATTGTTTTGCCATATACCGGTTCAATTCATATGCAATTCCAGGTTTATGCGCGTACTGCAAAGCGATAATATGGCCGACACCACGAGATAATAAAAATTCTAAAACCTTTGAAGCACTGAGCTTGTAACGTATGGGCCACCCGTATTCATCAAACCATTTCCAGATAGATTTAAAAATAGCTTCTGGAAATATATGAACATGTGCGTCGACTATTAATGGAAAAGAACTTGGAACTTTGAGGCCTTCAATGTCATTTAATGCGGGAAGTGGTGTGTTGAGCATCATATTGTTACTTCAGACCTCGTCATTCATCAGATAAAAATGACCGTAGACCTTTATATACTGCGGGATTGCAAAATAATTGGACATCCGGTCGGTCTGGGTTAGGAGGTTCAGGGTTCAGCGTTCAGGGTTAACGCTCCGCGTTTTTTTCCTAAACCATTGATTCTATAGGGATAATTAAATGAGGGATCAACCTCTGAACCTTTGAACATTGAACCTTTGAACCCAACTCTTTGATTAGAAATGGAGCGTTTTGTACAAAATTTTCCCCGTAATCTGTCATTATTTACTAGGTCTGTAGTAAAGCTTTTTGTTGATAAGGCGGCCGGCTTTCAGGTCAGCAGTTCCAGTGCCGCTGCGGTCGCATCTTCGAGAACACCCGTGTGGGCCGCAAGATCAAGTACTGTAATCCGGTCCCGGATCGTACGGGACGCTAAGGCAGCCAGACGGAATTCATCCTTTAAAAGATTGAGCGCTTCCAGAGTCATCTCAAACCCTGCGCGCCGGATCAGGTCGATAAAAAATTGCGGCTTTTTTACCTTGCCAAAAAGCATCTTCAGCGTCTGCCAGTTTTCAGGCAGCAGCCTGTCGAAGGCCAAAAGATGCTCGCGTTTTTTAAAAAACTGCTTTTCAACCTCGGTGGCCATATTGCCCCACACGGAAGGAATATGGCCGGCAGCGGTACTAAAGGCATATGCAGCGGTACTTTTCAGATCCTTTTCATTGAGTAATGCCAGCTGGCGGTAACATGAGGCCGAAAGGATTACGCCGGCTCCTACCTGGAGACCGTGAAGTTCGGGGGTTCTTTTGGTGAGGCTTGCGCGCATATCCAGAAAATGAGAAATCAAATGCTCTCCGCCTGATGCCGGAGCGCTGGAGCCGGCAAGGCTCATGGCAATACCGGAGATCAAAAGCCCTTTGAAAAGCCCCAGGATTGTTTTTTCACTGCCTTGAACGATGCCTTCCGGATGTCCCATGTAGCTACTTTCCGATTCGGCAACGATAGCCGACGGCAAAGCACAATAGCTGCCGTTGAAGAGCAATGATTCGATTTGCCAGTCAATGTCCGAGACGGATTTTGCCAGCGCGTCACATAAGCCGGCCTGACGTAGTTTTATCGGCGCCTGCCGGATTACTTCGGGATGAACGTAAATAAATTGGGGCGGCGGTGCGGGCAGCGTACGTTTAACGCCCTTGACCTTTACGGCCGCAATGGAGGAAGTATAACCGTTCATGGAAGGGGCGGTGGGAACCGTCCAGTAAGGAATATTTCTTTTTCCTGCGGCGTATTTCCCAAGATCGTTGATTGTTCCGGCACCGACAGCGATAATTAATCCATGTCGACGGCTTTCAGCATTAATGCGTTCTGAAAGACGATCGGTCACGCCGGTATCGCCCGGAAGTGTTATCACCTGATGCCGGACGGAATTTTCTTGCAGGCAGGTTACAACCCTGTCACCGGCGGCCCTATGGGTGTTTTCGTCGTCAACGAGTAAAACAGACCCGCTGCCGACCGCTGGGCGGCAATCTTTGGCAAGATGTGTATACGCATCTGTGCCTGAATACATTTTGATCGAAATCAACGGATGCCGGTTTCCACAGGTGCAGAGCTGTGCGTATTTTTCAGGCTCGATTACATAGTTTTTTTCATTAAAGTGTATATCCATGGCATAAAACTATCCCGATTATTCAGTATTTTCCATTAGATATCTTATTTTTAAAATTATTGCAACCTGTTGTGTAATGCATGGCATCAAATCTAATTAATCTTTCTCCGGCGGGTTTTGCACAGAAATATATGCAAAAGCATTGTTTAGCTTTTTAAAAACCCTGCCTAACAGGCACTTTTGTCTGGCATAAAAATTGCATTAATTGCATCATATGAGTTAATACTTGATGAATTCGTAAAAAGTCACGAATTCAACTATAGATGGGACTTTTTACGACGCCATCAATACTTGCATTTCTGCAAATATGCTGTTTGTATCTAATATATACTGAACTAACTTGTACAACAATAGAAAAAGATTTGAGGGGGGCTTTTTGTCAACACGCCCAAGCAAAACAGTAAATATAAAAATAAATAGTGGGTCGGCACGTAAAGGAAGACGAACGGATTACGATGTGACGGATCGGATTAATATGGAAGATCCGGATGCGGTTAATGCTGAAGTGAAGCGTATCTTCCAAAATCGATATCCTCCGGCAGACTACAACACCGTGGAGCAAGTCTTTCGAGATGTAATCCGGCTCTTTCGCGGCGAATTCCCGGGACACCACGGGTGCGACACCTATTATCACGATTTGCGACATACCTTGGAGACAGTCCTGGCCATGGCCCGGATGGTCGACGGGTTCGATGCGTCCCACCCATACAAAGAGCAATTGGGTTCTGAAATGGCCTTGTTGGGCCTGATTAGCGGCCTGCTTCACGATACTGGATATATTCGCAGCAGATACGATTACAGGAATTCATCAGGAGCATGCTATACGACCTCTCATATCCGCCGAAGCCAACGTTTCATAAAGCGCTATCTACCCATTCTGGGCTTGACATCTCAGGTTGAAGCCGCCTGCCGGCTCGTATCTTTGACCGGCCTCGAAGTAAAGATAGAGAAGGTGCGTTTTGCTGACAAGAAAGAACGCATAATGGGCTATATCCTCGGCACTGCGGATTATTTGGGCCAGATGTCTGATCGGATTTACTTAGAAAAATGCAGGGATTACCTCTATCCGGAGTTCGTTGCAGGCGGCGTGACGGAAGAGACCTGTCGTGATGGAACTAAAAACGTAATCTACGCTTCAGCGGAGGATCTGCTCTGCAAGACTCCCGATTTCTACAAATATACAGTAAAACCCAGACTGGAGCATGATTTTGAAGCGGTGTTTGAATACGCTGCCGTGCATTTCAAGGGGCGCAACTTATATATTGAAGAAGTCGAGGAAAATATTGCCTATATGCGCAAAGTAATTTACGCACAGGATTTCTCCCTCCTGAGACGCTGTCTCCCCAAAACTGCAATTTAGATCAATTAGGACTTTGACCTGCAAGCGTGGCAATCGGCGTCAAATCTTGCATGGTGAGGAATGCAAAAAGTTAACCCTCTGATTTTTCACTGAATGTTCTTTCTGTCTGTTTAATCAGAGTTAAAGGATGTTAAAAAAAGGGTTGCTGATATCTGGCCGCGGTCCGGATTTTACTGAAAACGGAATCTTGGGCATTACAGCGTAAGCGGCTGAACCTTTAAACCCTGAACGGTTACAGATTGAAGAACCCTTCCATTTCGCCTGAACAAAGATGGTGAATGCGCATGATATGCGACATTAGGATTTAGAACGCTTTCTTTTCCCCATCTTTTTAATTATCTGCTTGGCTGCCTGGATACCGGTGTTGAAGCTGATTTCAAGAGCCGACCAGTACAGGCCGTCACCGGCAAAGTAAAGATCAGAAAGTTCGTCTTTCAGTGCTTTTCGAGCCGAATCCTGTTTATATATCGAACCGGACCGCAGCTGAACCGCACCGTATTTCCAGCGGTAAACTCTGGGGAATATCAGCCTGCCCGAAAAACCGGGAAAAAGAAAATCCATTTCTTTCAAAACTTCATTAATGACTACGTCATTAGGTTCATGAAACAGTTTGCGGCTGGCCTGTTCGCAAAGGATCGCCGTTACCAGACCCTTGCCTTCGGGAACACGGTGGGGACCTTTGTGGTGGTCAAAAATAATATTTCCAAGCACACGGCAATCTTTCCGCAACAGGCTGTTAATCAAGGATGTATCAGGGTACTGCCGGTCGACAGCCAGAGCGGTAATAATAGACGGCGCGTAAAGAGTGGCCAGAAAATGTTCTTTCAAGGCTCCAGACAGATCAGCATATATTTCAGGCACGATAGGCGATGGGACGGCAAAAACTACAGCATCGAACAGGTGTTTTTCAGGATTTTCGCCGCCGGTTTTAATTTCAAAAGGCCCCTGGGGGGCTGTGCGGCTAATTTCGACAACAGGAGTTTGCAGTCTGATGTCCAATGTTCGTGCCATACGCTCGGGCAGCGAGCCCATGCCTTTTTCCAGGGCAAAGATTTTTAAGCGGTGCAGAGTTTTTAAAGCGGCCAGAAAAGCAAGCTTGGAATTATTTTCCGGTGTTCCCAGGTACATTTCACAGAAAAGAGGGTAAGCGAGGTATTCAAGAATCTGTTTGTCATAGTTGTTAAACAGGTATTCGGCGGCCGATTGTTCTTCCAGCTTAAACGATTTTTTGCGCGGCTTAGCAAGGTTCAGTGATTTGCCCAATGAGCGCGCATATAAGAGGAGCTTGATGATTTCTTTCTTGCTTTTGGTGGAAAACAGCTCGGATTTAAAAAATTGTTTGGATGATCCGATTTTGATTTTATACTCTTTACCGGCACTGAAGGTCGAATATGTTCCGGACGTAGGAACCAGGGAACGTTTCATGCCCATTTCCTTACAAAACCGTCTCAAATTTTTATGTGTTGCCGGAATCGAATAAGCAGCTTTGTCGATGATAAAGCCGTCCAGGTTTATCGAGCTCATCCGTCCGCCGACAAAAGCTTCCTTTTCAAAGATAACAGGTTCGTATCCGGTCTTGGTTAATTTGTAACCTGCGGATAAGCCCGCTATCCCGGCTCCGATAATGGCTATTCTGGCGTTCATGTTGCCACCGGTTAATGGTTTGTGATACTAATGTATTAGGAAGATGAAATTGCAACTCTCCAATAATTAACTAATATCATATTGAAATCAAAAACTCAATTTAGAAAGGAGTCTATGATTCAAAATAAGGAATATCAAACACGACTTGAAGAGACCCGGCGGCTGGCCGCTGCACTTGCCCGTCAAAGATCGAATCTGCAGGAAGCTGCCGCCCATGATGCCGGATTTCCCGTAAAGATTACATCCATTGAGGTCGATTTGTCGGTTCAGCATCTGCAAACCATGGAAGAGGAGATTCCCTGGGTGAACAGTGGCAAACCGTATGGGACCGTGGCAACTATTTTTCCCTATGATGCTTCGGTAGTAGTGCTGGCCCGCCTGGGGGGTGCGACTATTCTGACCGGGAATCGGTTGCGGTTCAGTCTTTCTTCCCAGACGCCTCGAACCGCTGAAATTTTAGGTGAAATTTGCAGGCCCTTCAAATTCCTTGAGCCTGTGGTCGGCCTGAATAACCGTGAATTCGGCCGGCGTTGCGTGGAGGACAAAGACGTTCGGGTGCTCTTTATTTCCGGGGCATCTGCGGTAGGGGAGGTGTACAGGCGCCAGCATCAATCTTTTGATAAGCTGTTTTTTGCCGGGCCGGGCGGCATGCCGGCGGCAGTCGTGTTTGAAGATGCTGATGTTAAGACGGCCGGCAGTTTTATAACCCGCCGGGCTTTTATTAACGGCGGCCAGTACTGCACGACGCTCAAAAAGGCTTACATCCACAGCAGCATTTACCCTGCGGTTCGCGAGCAGATTTTAGATGGTGTCAAGCGCCTGAAGGTGGGGGATCCTTTAGATCCTGAAACCGACATTGGTCCGATCCGAGTGGAACGGACCCGGTCAATTTTGCACAACGCCCTTGATAAGTGCGCGGATGCGAGCTTAATTTCAGGGGCCATTGATGGCGATGTGGTTTATCCGCTGGTTCTGGAGGGAGATAACACCTCGATACCCGATCTTGAACTCTTCGGCCCGTTTCTGATTTTGAAGCCTTTTGACGATCCCGCACAGGCGACGGCGGAGCTGATTCAGACTCGCTACGGCTTTTTATTGGCATTTTTCGGATCGCCGCCGGACGTGACCAAGGCGATTTTTGAGACGCACTTCGGAATGGTGCACGACAATCCCGACTTTGCCTTTACACCGCTGAGGCTCCCTTTTGGGGGCAAAAACGCCAGCGGGTGGATCATGGAGCGTCAGGGCGATCAGTGGATAGAACGCGACGGAGCGTTTCTGTATGCCCGGGAACTGACCCGGCCCTAATTGAGTGCAACTCAATTAGGGAGGAGCCAGGGATCAGGGGGCAGAAAATGAGTTTTGCTTTATGAGTTATCTCTCATTTAGACTGGCGTTATAAAATTCAGATGGAATTTGTTTCCTGACCCCTGCCCCCATAAGCGCTGAGTTATTTTTGCACCGGATGGACTGTGGAAGGTCTACTAAAAAATATGAACATCGAAATCGAACGTCCAACATCGAATGGTGAATGAGAAGAAAAGGTAAACAATGCAAGATGAACATTGAAGATTATTTAACGAAAAAGTTTATGTATTGGCTTTTTTCGGTTATAAAATAATTTGAGGAGCGGAGCGACATCATTATTCGATGTTCAACGTTGGACGTTCGATGTTCGATGTTCAGTCTGTTCGATGTTCGATATTCGACGCTCATCTTTCAAAACAATTCCGTACGGCACAAATGTAACCTGTGAACGTTACAAAACAACTTAGCGCTTATGACCCCCGACACCTGACACCTGACAATTTTCAATTGAGCGTTTTCGCTCAATTGGGGTATAGCATCAAGGATAAATGCCATGACAGTTACGCTGAATGAGATTCGAAAGGCGGCGGAGCAGATCCGTAACAGCATCGCCAATACTCCCTGTGTCCCCTCGAAAATTCTTTCCGAAATCACGGGAGCACAGGTGTTTCTAAAGTTCGAAAACCTCCAGTTCACAGCTTCGTTCAAAGAGCGCGGAGCCCTTGTAAAGCTGATTTCCCTGACACCCGAACAGCGAGAGAGTGGCGTGATTGCCATGTCAGCCGGAAACCACGCCCAGGCGATTGCCTACCATGCCCAACGTCTTGGCATCTCAGCCGTAATCGTCATGCCGCGTTTTACTCCGAATATTAAGGTTGAACACACCCGCGCTTTTGGTGCGGAAGTAATTCTTCACGGAGAGGGGCTCACAGAAGCAAGCGAGTTTGCCAGGAGTTTGGCCGCAAAAAGGCAGCTTGTTATCGTTCATCCTTACGACGACAAGCAGATCATCGCCGGTCAAGGGACCATCGCCCTGGAGATGCTCGCGGCCTTTCCTGATCTGGAGGTCCTTTTAGTACCCCTTGGCGGCGGCGGGCTTATCTCAGGTGTTGCCGTGGCAGCCAAAGGAATGCGGCCCGCAGTCGAGATCGTCGGCGTACAAACAAAGCGCTTTCCGGCCATGCTCCAGGCACTCCGGGGAGTTGCGATCGAATGCGGTTCCTCTACGATTGCAGAAGGCATTGCGGTGAAAGAACCGGGGCAGCTTACCCTTCCGATCGTGCGGGACTGTGTTGATGAGATTTTGCAGGTAGAGGAAGGCGACATCGAGGAAGCGGTGCTTCTCCTGCTCGAAGTGGAAAAGACGGTCGTGGAAGGGGCCGGAGCTGTCGGGCTGGCCGCAATGATGAGCAATCGCGCCCGATTCGCAGGTCGCAAGGTGGGTTTGATCCTTTCCGGCGGGAATATAGACATGCTGATCCTTTCATCGATCATTCAGCGCGGCCTGGTGCGATCCGGACGGTTGGTGCGGCTCAATGTTGAGGTGCGGGATGTTCCCGGGGCGCTGGCTGAAATTACGCGGCTACTGGGCACTGGAGATGCGAACATCATCGAGGTTAAACACCAGCGGGCGTTTACGAACCTGCCTTTGCAATCGGCGGAAGTGGAGTTTGTGCTCCAGACACGCGGTCTTGAACACTTAAAGCAGATTATCGGCAAGCTGTCTTTGGCCGGATACAAGGTCCGTCTGCTCGACAAAGACAAATAAATTCCCTTGGACTGAGGGAGATCTCAAAAGGTCTCAACTAATTGAGCCGAAGTTCGAATCGCTGTTCGTTGACTTCCGTACCCCACTGGATCCCTCTGTTTTCTTCCACAAGTTTAAAACCGGTTTTTTGGTAGAGATGTTTGGCTGCGTCCAGCCCCTCAAAAGTCCAGAGGTATATCCGCTTGTAGTCATTATCTTTGCAGAAATCGATAGCAGTGTTAATCAGCCGGTTGCCGATACCTTTTCCGCGCAAGGTATCTGACATGATGAACCACCGCAGGTGTGCTCCTTTATCTGCGAAGTGGATACCGTCGATTGTCAGGGAGCCTTCAACACGATCCTCCAGCAATGCGGTCCAGAAACCGTCACGCTTTTGGTCGAATCGGCTGAGGAACTCTGAAAGTTCGGTGGCAACCTTTGCTTCGAAGAAGTGCCCGAAGCCCCAGTGGGAGTGATAATAGGTGCCATGAAGTTCGGCAACCCTACCGATCGATCCGGGAATATAACCCGTTGCTATCTTAATGTTTGACATGCATTGATATTTAAGCTTCGAAAATATCCATTGATTCAAGCACTGCATTAGTTTGCGCGGTCGTTATATACTCTTTTTCGCGTAAAATTTCGCCGATAAGGCGATGTTTAGATTGTTTTAGATTTTCGTTGACTTGTATTTTCAATGCCTCAACCAGCTGTGCGGGCGTGATAAATTCTTTTGTAACGGCCAAAGCGCCAAAGCGTATGTCGAGCTTTTCTGTTGGCATTTTAATCTCCTTTAACGTCTGGAAAATACAACCCCAATTAAATTTTGACTCAACCTGGGTTATACAAAATCAACTAAAAGCTTAAGAAAATTTTCTCCTAACTTTTCTGCAAGCTTCTCCCTTTCTATTTGCCCAATTATGATTAAACCTATAACAGACTTGGAGCCAAAATCAATACATTTTGAGACTTGATATTTTCAGACTTTCGATAGATTAACTTTGAACTGCAACAGCAAGCGCATCCCCCGCAGCTCTGTTGAGCGCTGTTGAGCAGAGTGGGATCCCGCACAAAGCGGTGCGGCAGGGAGCTTCAATACTAACAGACATTTAAGTATTGACAAAAATTGTTTTTGCCGGTATTTCATTACATACATCTGCTTTACAATAGCAAATGTTTGCGGGCCTTCCAACGAGGAGGGCCTTCATGTTTGGCCTGAAAGGAATGCTACCCTCCCTTCGCGGCTGCACCTTCCAGAGGCGCAAGTGTTTACTTGCCCGGATCAGTTTCTGTTCCTTTATGCCTAGACGCAGGGTTTTCCAGACTCTTAGGAGAGTTCCAGGAGACGTTTCTATCGGATGCAGTCGGCTTTAACGGCCTTGCCCGACCACTCGTCGTGACGGCGGAGCCGAATAAAATCTGACAGGCTATAGGTTTGATAACATTATAAAACATTGAAGGAGATACGAATCATGGCACCAAAGATAGATATCGATGCCCTTATGGGAAGGCTTCCCTACCAAAGGAAAAGAGGAAAATGGAAAAGCCTGCAGTTGGACTGGAATAAAGAATGGGAACGGTTTAATGCCAAAAAGCTTTTTGAGTTTGACCTCTCCACCATTCCAGAAGAAAAATTGAAAGCGTACCAACAGCGTAAAGAGGCCATCCTGGACGGTAACCATGCGGGGCTTTCCATTCTCACCCGGTTGGTTGACGGACTCTGCGGCTATCCGATTACACCGTCTACACCGATTGCCGAGTCTTTTGCCAAGGCATCCGCGCAGGGACAGAAAAATCTGTTCGGCACCGAACTGATGTATTTTCAGCCCAGTGACGAGCTGTCGGCCATTGTAGCCGTAGAGGCCATGGCATGCCAGGGGGGGCGCTACGTGGACAACACTTCCTCACAGGGACTGGTTTTAAAGACCAAAAACCTTTTTTCTGTGGCGGGTAAACGGCTGCCGGTAGTCATGACGGTTAAAGCCCGGGAGGTGAATAAGGGTTCGTTAAGCATTCACTGCGGCCACAACGATTTCTATGGTGTTCGCAATACCGGCTGGGCTCAACTTGTGGCCGAAGATAACCAGGAATTTCACGATTTGCTGCCGATTGCGTTTAAAACCGCTGAGATGCGCCAGGTAATGCTGCCGTTTATGGTGATCGGTGACGGCTTTATTAAGTCGCATGCCCTGGAGGACATAAAATTACTTTCAGATGACTTTCTGAAGTATTTCGTTGGTCTCCCGAATCGGCTTTATCAGCCCGATTTCGAGCAACAGTACCTCACCGGCACCTTCACCGATACCGATCTGACCATGGAAGGCCAGGTGGCCCAGGATTTTGCCTATCGCTTTATTAAACGGGGCGTTATCGCTTCCATGAATGTGATGAATCAGATCTTGGGCAGCAACCATAAAGTGGTCGAATGCTACCGCACCGAAGATGCCGAAATGGTGGTCGTCGTGCTGGGATCGGCCGTCGGGGTTCTCAAGGATGTTGTCGATTACTACCGGCAAGCGGAAGGCCTGAAAGTGGGAATCGTGCGACCGGTGCTTTTCAACCCGCCCTGCTACGAAGAGATTGCCTACGGTGTGCGCAACGCCAAGGTTATTACCGTGATGGAGCGGACCGGCATGGTCCACAGCCAGCTCCTGCTGGCCGACCTGCAGGTGGCATTACAGTTGTCGCAGCGAGCCTATCGCGAAGGCAGGGATGAGCACAAAGTCTACGCCCGCGACTATATGCCCACCCTTTTGCACGGCGTTTACGGTCTGGGCAGCAAAGATTTCAACAAATACGATGCCGCCGCGGTCATAGAAAACATGAAGGCCTGTTTAGAGAAAAAGCGGAACGATTTTGTCCGGGACTTTTTCTCAGGTATCGAGGGCCCGTATACACTGCGCCCGGCAGAGCTTCCCGAATACAAAGACCGGGAGTTGGGCCTTACCTTTATCGGCATCGGTGCCGAAGGTGTCAAGACCGCCCTGGAAACGGCGGCGGTGATTTATGCCGAAGGGGGCGACAACGGTCGGCGCCACATCCAGTCCGGTGCCCGCTACGGCGCGGCACGCAAGGGTGCTCCGGTATTCATGTATCTCAGAATTGGTGATAGTCCGGTTCACAATGCTTCGGAACTTACCGAGCAAGACGTTCTGGCCTTTTTCAACGAAAAGTTTCTATCCGGTGGGATTTTGCGAGAATATGTGGGAGGATTGAATGCCAATGGGCTGCTGGTTGTCAACAGTCCCCGCACGGAAAATGAGATTCTCGAGTCGTTTCCGGCGGAAATACGCCGGCAGATTGCCGACCGAAACATCAAGTTGGTTGCAGTAGACGCCACCAAGGCAGCCTTGACCCATCTAAAGCGCAATCTGCCCGGCGCAATGATACTGGGTCTTATCAATAAAATAACGGGAATATTTTCTCCCGATGACTTTGAAAAAAGATTTAAAAGCATCATGCAGGAAAAGCTGGGGGGCAGAAAAGGACTTGAGATTATCGAATCCAACATTATCCTGCTAAGGGAAGGTGTTCAGCAGGTCGTCTCCACACCGGATCAGGGGCTTAAAGCCTTCTCAACGGCATCCGACAGCCAGACGCCAACGGCACACCAGCCCGAAGATTTCGGGCTGGAATACGGAAGCGCCGGTCTTGCGGTTACGATGACTGCAAAGGATGAACTGGGAACCATCAAACCGGTGAATTTGATGGAGGATTTCCAGGAAACGTTTCGTCAAGAAATGGTGGAGCCGCTCTTGGAAGGAAAAAAGGTTCCCTGGGACCGGTTTATCTCCGTGGTACCTGCCGGTACCAGCAAATATAAGGATATGAGCTTCATGGGGACCCAGCTGCCGGTCTGGGATGCCACCAAATGCATCGCCTGCGGCATGTGTGCGGCTGCGTGTCCGGATTCGGCCCTGCACTCCACCATCACGGACAAACCTGTTCCCGAAGGTGCGGCTGCGTATTTCAAGGTTTTCAAAAAACCGCCCAAGGGAATACCCTGGGAGCGTTTCGCACTGAACATCAACGCTATATTAGATCGCTGCAAAGGCTGCGGGATCTGTGATAAGGTCTGTCCGGTGGATGCCTACAAGATGGTTGACAAAGCCCAGGCAGACCCCAACGACTTTTTTCCCGAAAAATACCATGATTTGGACAATACCTATGATGCGGCCCAGTATGTGGACCGCATGCCTCTCAACCACCAGGTGCTGTTTGTTTTTTCCAAACTGTATCCGGGCAAGCACACCCTATGTCCCGGCTGCGGTGAAGGGACCATTAATCTTTTGACGTTTTACGCCCTGGAAAGTCTGCGCAACAGCCCCAAAGGGATCGAGACGTTTTATCAGGGCATTAAGGTCCTGTCGGATAAAAACAAGCGGGCCATCGAGCACATGATCGACCGTGGCTTCACCATCTACACCATCAATGCCACCGGTTGCAACCAGGTTTCAGAGCTGGTCAATCCTTTTAATGCTCGGATTTACCAGTCGGGCCATTACGGTTTTGGTACGGCTTCGGCCGCGGCGCTGGGATCCAAATTCGCTCTGGATCAGGCTTACGCCAACGGCTTCAACGATGTATTGACCAAGGTCATTGTATTTGCCGGCGACGGTGCCATCTACGACATCGGCAACGGCCCCTTCAATTACGCCCTGGGTGAAAATTACGACATTACCTGGGTGATATACAACAACGAGGGCTACATGAACACCGGTGCCCAGAAATCCGGGGCCACCCGCTTCGGGTGCGACCGCAGCACATCGCCCATCGGAGAAAAATATGCCGGCAAAACGACCCTGCATCGGAGTATCATCGCCCAGGCCACGGCGATTTCCCACGTGTATGCGGCCAAACTTACCGTCGATAATCCTTTTTACGCCATCAGGATATTAAAGGAGGCTATCGCTTAC
>NZ_JAZFTO010000331.1:0-4235 GCF_036446775.1 Candidatus Desulfatibia sp. | reverse complement strand
CGGCCCACCAATCCTCCTTTTTCCAAAATTCGGCCCATTCCCATTTTCCGACATCTTCGACGACATCACTTCCGACATTTTCAGCCATAATTTACCTCCTATAAGGTTAAAAGATTTGCCGAACCGCCGGCCCCGCGGCTGAAGCGCATGCCACAACCAAATATCCGGGGCGCTTACCGGGCGGTTATAAAGAATCAACCTAAATATAGAATAGGCGTTCACAGGTTCAGGGTTCAGAAGTTCAGCCTGCGACGAGCTCAGCCGAGTCGGGTTGCTTTGTCTTTGAACCCTGAACCTGTGAACCTCTGAACGGTTACAATATAGAAATGCCTATACGCAAATTACATGCCACCGGGGTTAAAATACATAACATACTGTTTTTTTAGGTTTTTTGGGTTAACAAGCCCATGGCAGGCGCCGTGAGTGCCGCCTCAAGGCGTCACTTGTAATCCTGTTTTCCCGGTCGTGCAGCCGGGGCCGGGAAAAGGCCAAAGCCGGGATTTACAAGATTTTCCAAAGCAAAAGGGGGGCTGTCTTTATAGGGGGAAGGTGGGATGCCGCTTTCAGATGGCAGTGCCACTTTGTGGCGCTACATTCACGGTAGCTGCGGCGCCGTCAGGATCGGTAACGATCAACCTGTACGCCAAAACGTTTGATAATTTTCTGTAAGGATTGACGTTTGATACCGCTGATTTGGGCAGAAAGGGTCACATTGCCTTTGGTATGCTCCAAAAGGTGATAAAGATAATTAAGGGTAAAATTCTCGACGGCTTTCTTTTTGAGTTCTTTGTATGGGCGCGTAAGAACGGTATTTTGCAGGTTGTCTGGCAGACAAATTTCCGGCACCGGCAGGATATCACGTGAAATCGTCTGTCCCGGGGTCATGGCACTCCATCCTCTAATCGTATTTTCCAACTCCCGAATATTACCGGGCCAATCTTTTTTAAGAAGATAGTTCATCACTTCCGGTGGCAGCTTCTTTGTAGAAACATTTAGTTCACAGGCAGTTTTCTCCAGAAAATGGTCCACCAGCAGAGGAATGTCTTCCTTGATTTCTCTTAGAGGAGGCATGGTCATGGTGACCACATTTAACCGGAAGTACAGGTCTTCCCGAAATTGGTGCTTTTTCATTTTCTTTTCCAGGTTCTGGTTGGTCGCTGCAATGATCCGCACATCGACTTCATGACGGGTGCTGGTACCCAGAGGCTTTATTTTTTTATCTTGCAGGACTCCCAGAAGCTTGGTTTGCACTGCAAGCGAAAGATTTCCAATTTCGTCGAGAAATATGGTGCTGCCGTGGGCCTGGTCAAAGAGTCCCTTTTTGTCTTCAGCGGCATTTGTGAAGGCGCCTTTTTTGTAGCCGAACAGTTCACTTTCCAGTATGCTTTCCGGAAGGGCGGGGCAGTTCACTGTTACCATGGGTTTGCGACGCCGGTTGCTGCATCGATGGATGGCCCGGACCGCCATATCCTTGCCTGTTCCGGTTTCACCGAGGATCAAAACGGTAACGTCCGTTCGGGCCAGCATCTGAATGGTATTGAAGACCTTAATCATCGGTCTGCTTTTGCCCACCATGTTTTCAAAGGGAGCTTGCTCACGGACTTTTTCGAAAAGGCGGGCGTTTTCACGAACCAGGCGATTCAGCTCCAGGCCCTTTTTCAAAATATGAATCAGGCGCTCTTCCTCAAAGGGTTTCTGAATGAAATCATAGGCTCCGGCCTTGACGGCTTCAACCGCCTTTTCAACCGTGCCGAAGGCCGTCATGATGATTACCGTTACGGCCGGATCAAAATCTTTGGTGGCCCGCAGCAGAGAAATGCCGTCCATCTCGGGCATTAGAATGTCAGCCAGCACGACATCAACCGCCTCTTCCCTTAGTATTTTCAAAGCATTCGAACCATTCTCAGCCAGAAGTACCCGGCAATCTATTTCCATTGTTATGGTTCGTTCCAAACCGTTAAGAAGATCGATTTCATCGTCAACAATTAGTATGGTATCTGCCATCATCGACTCAGTTTACCTTTTAAAGCGTCATCCGTAGGAAGAAGAACCGTAAAGGTGCTTCCTTTTCCCAAAGCGCTTTCCACTTCGACGTCACCGCCATGCTGTTTGATGATGCCGTAACTTACTGAAAGACCCAGTCCGGTACCTTTTCCCGCCTCTTTGGTCGTGAAAAAAGGGTCGAATATCCGTCCAAGATGTTCATCGGATATACCGGGTCCGGTATCCGCCACTTCGATGGCCAACCAGTTGCCTTCATTTTGCAACATCGTTCGGACGGTTATTTCACCGCCTTCGGTCATGGCCTGTCTGGCGTTCATGATAAGATTCATGAACACCTGTCTGATTTTTTGCGCATCCACGGTCAGCATCGGGATTTTAGCAGAGAAATCTCTACGCACAGTGATCCGTTCCATCTGCATCTGGCGTTCCAGTACGGACAGCACCTCTTCAATGCAGTTGTGGATATCTGTTTTAATTTTAATTGGTTCTGAAACTCTTGCAAAGTTCAAGAGCGCCTCAACTACCGTCTTGCAATGGTCGGTGTGTTTCTGAATGATCTGAATGTCATTCGCTAACTGGTTGTCCGACGCTTGCCCCTTGGCAATCAGATTTGAATAACATCGGATTACTTCCAAGGGATTGTTGATTTCATGGGCCACGCCCGAAGCCAGTTGGCCGATTGAGGCCAGTTTCTCAGTTTGCACCAGATATTTTTCAATTTTACGCCGCTCCGTTATATCATGAAACACCCCATTGATCCCGGCGAATTGGTCATTTTCATCCCGCCGGTCGGTGGCCGAAACCATTACCGTAATCTTTTTACCGGAGCGGTCTACCATGGTAACTTCGAGCCCCTGGATGAATCCTTTTTCTTTTACCGTACGAAAGAATGAATCAGCATCCCGCGTGTCCCGGAAAAGTTGATAAAAAGTCTCGATAGAAAGTGCTTCAGGCTGGTTTTTAAATCCAAAAAGCTTAATACCGGCCCTGTTAATGTCAATCACCCGGGTATCGCCGTCCAAAATTAAAATGGCATCCCGTGAGGTTTCAAAAAGGAGACGGTACTTGGTCTCAGAGACTTTCAGTTCGTCATGGGCCTGTTGCAGGTCAGCGGCCACATTCTCAAAAGCCACTTTGAGTTGTTGGACCTCATCCCCGGATTCTTCAATCAAGATCTCTTGATTCTGGTCCGGATTTCCGGAAATGTTGCGGAAGGTGGCAAGCAGCCCCTTCAATTCGAGAACGACGGTCCGGTTAAAGAGCAGATAATGGAGGGCTATCAGTGAAAAAAGGGAAGTGATGGCGATGAGATATACAATCCATGCGGTTTCCTTGATGCGTTCAAATGATACGTCAACCGGTATATAGATCGTGTCGGCCGCCACGACATCACCTTCCTTATAGTAGTATCCGCCTTTGGTTCCGTATAAATCTTTCATGGCCTGGGGTGCGTCTTCAGGATTTCCATGGCATTTAAGGCACTCGGATTCTGCATATATCGCTCGGAGGCGCGTGTAATACGATCGGTTCTCCTTTTTAATCAATCCATGCCACTCATTGGTGCTTCGGTGGGATGCAAACCATTGCAGCATATCCAGCTCGAATTTATCGGCCTTGTTTATCGGGTTCATTGGATTTTTTGCTGCCCGTTTATATTGAAACTCGGGAAACCTTTGGCGGAGACGGCTCATAACTTCCCGCCCCACAAAAGATGTGGACATGGCCTGAGGAATAAAAGAGTCAGCGGGAAGCAGACTGATTACCGTTGGTCTGAGCACGTCCTTGACATAGGTTCGCGTGGCGTCGGCCGTGGCAATAAAAATTTCGGTTTCTCTATGAACGCCCTCGGTTACGAAATTTTTCAGGTAGTAATAGACGGAGACTGATATAAGGGCGCAAAACAGCAAGAGAATGCCTGCAGACCCCATTTGGAATTTGGTTTTGACTGTTAGCTTTTTCATAATCTGCTATTTTTTTCCTTTTTGGTTTGGTTCATTTTGTCGATGTTTTACTTGACGAAAGTTAAGACTTTGAGATATTTAGAAAAATAAAAGTTAAAGTATAGAGTAAAATTTTTTTTTAGCTGTACTTTTCAAATTACGGGAAATGCGCGTTTGAGTCAAGGAGATAAGAATCTGAAAAATTGATCGTTTAATCTAAAAAATATTGCTGTTGCAACCGGTAAGCCGGACAAATTCTGGTCTGGCCGGTGAGGGACTTGGAGATTTATT
>NZ_JAZFTO010000330.1:0-4298 GCF_036446775.1 Candidatus Desulfatibia sp. | reverse complement strand
GTACCAGGAATGTCCTGGATGAAAATATAGACATTCTGCATAAACTGGCCGAGCTTTTGCTGGAAAAAGAGACCATCACCGGCAAAGAGTTGGATGCTCTCATTCGCGCCATGAAACCGGGGATAGAGTTTCCGACAAAGGAGGCCGGGGCCTAAAGAGATAATGCCCGACAACAAGCGACTATTGGTTTTTCCATCCTTAAAAACATCGGCATCAGTACACTTCAAGTATGAAATTGTGTTAAATAGTGAATAGTGGCTTTTATTCACTATTCAAGACACGACACCGTTATCTACAAAGCCTTTCAAAAAGGCGGCGGCATTGGCTGTCCCTTGAACTGAAAGGTTATGCAAGTCCTTTTTATCCTGCTTCTTTTAAAAAGCCACTTACATATTTGTGAAGCACACTTCCAATTAATGTTTGATAAGGAATGCCTTCCCGGGCGGCTCTTCTTTGTAAGGCGGAAAGATCATTATCCGAAATCCTTATGTTGATCTTACGATTCTTTTTCATCGTATTGCGAGCAATTGGAAGCAAATGGGGTCAAACCGATATCTTGGATAAATTGAAGGAATTGACTTAAGGACATGCGAGAGAAAGATAGATCGTTTAATATTATCTTGTAAAATAGGAGTCCACGATAACTGGTACTCTGCCTTGAACCTTGCATGTAAACTACTCCATAAGCAGTATAGATTGGGGTTCGTAATCATCTATCCGAGACCTGTACTATCTATAATTCAGTAAATATCAAGGCTTCAAAATAGTTGTGATACTGTCTTGAAAATTGTACTGTCAAGTAAAGTTCCAACCCACCTCTTTATTCTTTCAAATCAAGTGTAGGTCGGGACAATTTAGGTCTCGTTGCTGTGCTCAAGCCGCAGAGCGGGCTTACGGCAGCAGGTTTTTAACTGTATGATCGCTTTTTTGAAAATTGTCCTTGCTAAAAAGCGAAATGTCAAGTATATTTAATTATCATAAATGTTAATTAGGCATATCTTGTGAGACACTTTCAATTAAGAGATATTGAGAAACTGTATTTTGGTTATGAGGATATCGCTCGTACACTGGGCATCTTGCAAAATTCAGCCAAAGTAACGGCTCATCGCTATGTTAAACAGGGGATGCTAGTCCGTATAAAACGAAATATCTACATTCTTAAAGAGAGATGGACGAATCTTGACCGTGAACAGAAATTTATCATCGCTAATATTTTGCAAGTGCCATCCTACATCTCTCTTATGACAGCTCTGGATTACTATGAAATAACTACTCAAATGCAGCGTGACTTCATCGAATCCGTCGCTGTTAAACGTACAATAAGAAAAGAGATCGAGCAAACCGTTTTCAACTATACCAAAATCAGCACGGACGTGTATCGCGGATTTTTGAAAAAGCAGGGGGTCTTTATCGCCGAACCTGAAAAGGCCTTTCTGGATGCCGTCTATTTAATGACGTTAGGACGATATAATTTGGATATGCCCTCTATTGATTTTAGCAAATTTGATGTGGAAAAGATCGAGCACATGGCAAAGTCGTTTCCTTTGAAAACCCAAAAATTTATAGACAAAAATGAATATTTTCGAAAAGCATGAAATTTTTGAAATCGAGGTCCTGGAAAAGCTGAAAAATGCACGTCTGCTTGATCCCCTCGTTTTCGGCGGCGGTACCATGCTCCGGCTCTGTCACGAACTCAAACGCTATTCGGTCGACCTGGATTTCTGGCGGATTAAAGACACGGCTGAAAACATACTTTTCGAAAAGATGCTTGATGTTCTGCAACAGAGTTATGACATCACGGATGCGCAAATGAAGCATTTCACAATTCTGTTCGAAATCCGTTCAGGGAGTTTTCCAAAGCGACTCAAAATTGAAATCAGAAAAAAAATTGGCGATTGGGATTTCCAGGAAAAGATTGCCTATTCAAAGTTCAGTACCAAACAGGTCGTTTTAAAAGCGCATACCCTGGAACAAACCATGAAAAATAAAATCTCTGCATTACTGGAAAGGGGAGAAGTCCGTGATGGGTTTGACATTGAATTCCTGTTACGGCAGGGTATTCCGTTGCCGGACCTTTCTGAAGCGGATAAGTCGAAAATAGCTGCCAGATTGGACGGTTTCAAAGAGAATGACTTTAAAGTAAAACTCGGTTCTGTTTTAGAAAGCGATATTCGGGCCTATTACATTGAAAACCAATTCAGATATCTCAGACAGAAACTTAAACCAGAGGGATGGAGCGAATAGGTTCAAAGGTCTCAAATGAATGCCATCTGCTGAGGTCTTACCACTTCCAGGCGGTCTACATTGCGAAACCCCCTGGGCAGCTTGCGTCCCCGACGTCCCCGCTCACCCCTAAACTGTTCGATATTGCCCGGTTTCAGTGTCAGGTGGCGTTTTCCGACGTGGATGATCAGATGACTGTCGACTGGCAAAACAGCAAGCTTGGCCATAAATTCTTCCCTTGAAGCAACGCGTGCCGCAGGTATCTGGATAATCTTGTTGCCTTTTCCGCGCGCCAGCAATGGAAGATGCTTGACCGCAAATACCAGCATCCGGCTTTCATTGCTGACGGCAACCACAAGATCAGCATCGATATCATCTATCGATTTCGGTGCTAACGGCTGCGCCCCCGCGGGTAAGGTTAATAAGGCTTTGCCGTTTCTGTTTTTGGTGTAAAATTCAGCCAGTTTACCGACAAACCCGTAACCCGCATCACTTGCCAGCAACAACAGCCGCTCAGGTGCTCCCATCAGAACCGATACAAAGGTTGCCTCCGGCGGCGGGTTTAAACGGCCGCTCAACGGTTCGCCCTGACCCCTGGCCGACGGCAGGCCAAGCACGGGAATCGAATAGCTCCTGCCGGTAGAGTCCAAAAAGGCCGCGAGCTGGTCGCTGCGGCCCAAGGCCGCTGCCTGGAATCGATCGCCTGATTTATAATTCAAATTAGCCGGGTCCACATCATGCCCCTTGGCAGCCCGAACCCAGCCGTTGCTGGATAAAACTACGGTGACCGGCTCCAGCGGCACGATATCCGCCTGGGAAAGGGCCTGGGCCTCTTTACGCTCAACGATGGGAGAACGTCTTTGGTCACCGTATTTTTCGGCATCTGCAATCAGCTCCTTGCGTATCAGTGTTTTTAAGCGGGCATTTGATCCTAAGATTTTTTTCAGATCATTTTGCTCGCGAGTCAGGTCATCCTGTTCGGACTTGATTTTTATTTCCTCTAATCTGGCCAGATGGCGCAGTTTCAGATCTAGAATGGCCTCGGCCTGTTCACCGGTGAGGCTAAAGTGCTGGATCAATATTGGTTTGGGGTGCTCCCGGCTGCGGATGATTTCGATCACCGCATCGATATTGAGGTAAGCGATAAGTAAGCCTTCCAATAAATGCAGACGGCTTTCTACTTTGTCCAGTCGATGCTGCAGGCGCCGCCGGACCGTATCTGTTCTATAGGCCAGCCACTCTCGAAGTAAAGCCGCCAACCCCTTGACTTGGGGACGGCCGTTGGTGCCGATAACGTTCATGTTCACCCGTAAGGTGCGCTCAAGATCTGTGGTGGCAAACAAATGCGCCATCAGCGCATCGACATCGACCCGGTTGGAACGCGGCACGATCACAAAACGGGTGGGTTCTTCGTGATCGGACTCATCGCGAAGGTCTACTACCATGGGCAGTTTTTTTGCCTGCATTTGCCCGGCAATCTGTTCCAGCACTTTGGCGCCGGACACCTGGTATGGCAGCGCTGTAATAACGATTTCCCCGTTTTCTCTTTCAAAAACAGCCCGCATCCTCAGCCTGCCGATACCCGTACGATACATCTGTGCTATTTCACTGCGCGGAGTAATGATTTCCGCACGAGTGGGAAAATCCGGTCCCTGGATGTGGGCGCACAGATCCTCAATGTTTGCTTTGGGGTTTTTGAGCAGTTCGATGCAGGCATTGGTAACTTCACCTAAATTGTGAGGCGGAATATCGGTCGTCATGCCCACAGCAATTCCGGTGCTGCCGTTTAGCAGGATATTCGGCAAGCGTGCCGGGAGCGTGGAAGGTTCATTCAGGGTGCCGTCAAAGTTAGGCACCCAGTCTACGGTGCCCAGGCCAAGCTCATTCAATAATACCCCGGCATAGGCCGACAACCGGGATTCGGTATACCGCATGGCCGCGAATGACTTGGGATCGTCCGGAGATCCCCAGTTGCCCTGTCCATCCAGCAAAGGGTAACGAAAGGCAAACGGCTGGGCCATTAAGACCATGGCTTCATAACAGGCCGAATCGCCGTGAGGGTGAAATTTACCCAG
>NZ_JAZFTO010000329.1:0-3482 GCF_036446775.1 Candidatus Desulfatibia sp. | reverse complement strand
CCAGCTGATCGAACTTTTCTATGCGCATCCGGTGACGTCCGCCGTCAAACGGTGTTTCCAGCCATGCTCTGGTCAATTCCAGGGCAAGTCCTTCTCCGATAACACGCCCGCCCAGCACCAGTATATTGGAATCGTTGTGAGCCCTGCTCATAATCGCGCTAAAAAGATCGCTGCAAAGCGCCGCCCGCACGTGCGGGAATCTGTTGGCGACCATGGACATGCCGATTCCGGTGCCGCAAAGGAGTATGCCGCGCTTGAATTTTCCGTTTGAAACCAGAGAGGCAACCTTAACTCCAAAGTCCGGATAATCGACTGAATCTTCGCTGTGAGTGCCGACATCCTCAACCTTGATACCCTTTTCAGCGATGAACGTTTTGAGTTTCTCCTTTAAATCATATGCGCCATGATCACATCCGATGATAATCGGGGTCTTGTCTGCTTCCATGATGTTATCCTTTTACTGTTCGATATCAATGACGTAGGCGTTCAGAGGTTCAGGGTTCAGAAGTTCAGGGTTGCTTTTTTTTGTTAACCTTTACTAACTAGCCCCGAACCTCCTGGCACGATGTAGCTACAGCGTAGGCGGCTGAACCTTTGAACCCTGAACCTCTGAACCTGTGAACGGTTACTCAATGACGCTGCGGCCTTTGTAAGTTCCGCAGCTTGCGCAGGCATGGTGAGAAAGCACGGCCTCCCCGCACTGGGGGCAGGCCGACAGGTTTGTCCCCATGACCCTCTGGTGGGTTCGTCGTTTATTTCGCTTTGATTTGGATTTTTTGCGTTTTGGCACAGCCATTAGAAACCTCCTAACTATATGTATTGTAAATATATTCTTTAAATTGCCATCCTGGCTCAAAAGTTGGGATTTAAGTAATTGATACAATGAGGATTGTCAAGGAATATCCGAGTTAGCTGTCCCGAAGTCTGAAAGCAAGACTTGTAAGACGCTTATGGGGTTTGTTGTTTTTCAGGGCAATTGTCAGGGCTTTTTGGGTACCGATAAGGATTACCAGTTTTACACCTCGCGTAATAGCCGTGTAAAGCAGGTTGCGCTGGAGAAGAAAAAAATGCTGTGTCAAAATGGGTACAATCACGGCAGGATATTCCGAGCCCTGGGATTTATGTACCGATATGGCGTATGCCAGTGATAGTTCATCCAGTTCTGCAAAATCGTAATTAACGGATCTTCCATAGTAGTCTACGGACAGCTGTTTTTGTTCCGCGTCAACCGATATGACGGTTCCGATATCGCCGTTAAAGACTTCTTTCTGATAGTTGTTCTTCAAATGCATGACTTTATCATCCGGCCTGAAACCGATGCCTTTGGCTTTGGTATCCGCCGGCCTCGGGTTCAGCACCTTTTGAAGCACCTGGTTCAGGTTAATTGTACCCACGACACCTTTGTGCATGGGCGTTAAAACCTGAATATCATTCACGTGATCAAATTTATATCGCCGGGGAATTCTGTCGCTGCATAATTCAACGATGGTCTTTAGCACCTTGTCAGGATTACGCTGTTCGATGAAGTAGAATTCGGAGAGGCCTTCCGTGCTGTCGATACTGGTCAGGTCGGGTGTTTCGCCACGGCGAACCTTATGGGCATTGAGAACAATGGGGCTCTCTTGGGCCTGCCTGAAAATCTTTTTGAGTTCGAATGTACGTATTCTTTTTGATGCGATCATATCCGCAAGAACATTGCCGGGCCCGACCGACGGAAGCTGAAAAATATCGCCAACCAGAATTAGCGTTGATGTCACCGGAAGCGCTTTCAGCAGATGAAACATCAGCGCAGTGTCCACCATGGAGGCTTCGTCAACAATTAGTGCATCTGCATCCAGAGGATTGTTCAAATTCTTTTCGAATAGGTTGATGGTAAAATTGTATCCTAAAAGTTTATGAATGGTAGATGCCTTTCGGCGGGTAACCTCTGACAGACGGCGGGCTGCCCGTCCGGTAGGCGCCGCCAGCAGGATCTCTTTGCCCATGCTCTCAAATATAGCGGTAATCGATCTGATCAGGGTCGTTTTGCCGGTTCCGGGCCCCCCGGTAATAATGGAAACCCGGTGGGAAAGGATCTCTTCCAGGACGCTGAGCTGCTCGGAAGAAGGTTTAATGGCGAGCTTTTCTATAACTTCGGTTGCAATCTGCTCCTGATCAAGGGCAGCGATTGTTACCGGCACGGACAACAGGGCTTGCAGCCTGTTGGCAATACCGCTTTCCGCCTCGTGGAGCGCTTTGGTGTAAATGATCGTTGCATCTGGATTTTGAGGCATTTTTTCCATAACGATCTTTTTTTCATCTGCAAGAAGTGCGAGGATTGATTTGACACTCTTGTATTCAATCTTAAGAAGCTTGACGCAGCGTTGTAACAGCTCATCCTCATAAGCAAAAATGTGTCCATTATCAGCGAACTGTAACATTTGAAAAATAATACAGGATTTGATTCTGGCGGGCTCGTCTTCAGCGACACCCATCTTCAATGCAATGGTATCGGCTGAATGAAAACCGATTCCGGGTATATCAACCGTCATGCGATAGGGGTTACTTTGGATGGCATTGACCGCATCCAGGCCGTATGCTTTGAGTATTTTTCCACTATAGGACGTATTGACCCCATATTCTTGCAGAAACTGCATAAGGCCCCGAACCGCATGCTGTTCTTTCCAAGCTTGTGTTATTGAAGTTGCTTTGCTTTTCCCAATGCCTGAAACTTCCAGCAGTTTTGCCGGATTTTTTTCGATAACTTCGAGGGTGTGTTCCTTAAAGTGATTAACCAGCTTATCCGCCGTTGCAGCGCCGATTCCTTTTATGAAGCCTGCTTTCAGGTAATTCTTTATGCCGTCAACAGATGCCGGCAAAGTAACTTCATACGAATGAATTTTAAGCTGCTGGCCGTATCTGGGATGGGTCTCCCAGGTGCCTTTGATTTTAAGGGCTTCACCCGGACTGACAGCCGGCATGTAACCGACAACCGTCACAAGAGTTTGGGTCGAGTCGGTCTTTAATCTGGCTATGGTATAGTGGTTCTCTTCGTTATAATAGGTGATTCTTTCAAGGTGGCCCTCAAGGGTGGTCATGGGTCTGCGCCAATTTTTTTATAAATAATTTTTAGTTATATCAGATATCGGGGAGTTACCTCGTATGGTCGCTGCATGGAAAAATCCATTCCGCTGATAGATAATACTCTATAATAAAAACTCCCCGATCCCTCAGTTATATGTTTTGGGCTAATATCCATTCGGTGGCATGCAGAAGATCCCGGGCCACAAAATCCGGGATTATCTTTTTGGTGTTAAGAATTTCTTCAGCGGCTGCGCCGCTGCCGGTTTGGACCAGAACAGTATGCTTGCATCCGGCGCTGCGGGCACACTCAATATCCTTGGCACTGTCACCGACCATGACCGCCGCTTTAATATCTAACTGGTGCTTTTGTGCAGCCTGATAAATTAGTCCCGGCTCCGGTTTGCGGCAGTCACATTGAT
>NZ_JAZFTO010000328.1:0-3179 GCF_036446775.1 Candidatus Desulfatibia sp. | reverse complement strand
ACCCTTTTTGCAGGTAATAACCCCTATGGTGGGTGGTTCAACTCGGCCCCCCGCTACCAATAATTTCAATATGTTATTAAGGTCACTTTGTGACCTTTTTTCTTTGTGTAAAAATCTGAGTGAATTTGAAGCAAAGTTTTTCAAATTATCCTTAATTTTAAACCTAGTCATTGATTCAGTATTGCAAAGGGAGGAAAAAGCGTTTATAATTGTCTTACTTTAGTCTTACCAACAATTAGGGGGGCATATGGAAAAGACACGACTCTCAAACAAAGGCCAGGTTGTAATCCCAAAGGCACTTCGTGTGCTCCATGGGTGGAAGGCGGGGCTCGAATTCGTTATTGAGGATGTTGATGACGGCATCAAGCTCAAGCCGATTAAACCTTATAAAGAGACAAAAATTGATGAAGTGATAGGTTGTGTTGGTTATGAAGGCCCTAAGAAATCTTTAAAGGATATGGAGGCTGCCATAGTAAAAGGAGCGAAAGAGAATATATGATTGCCGCTGATACAAACCTCCTGGTCAGATTACTGACAAAAGATGATCCTAGTCAGGCAAAACGTGCGGCGAAAGTAATAGAGAGTGATAATATCTTTATTCCCAAAACCGTCATGTTGGAAACGGAATGGGTATTACGGCATGCTTATGGAATTGGCAAGAAGTCTATTATGAGCGGTTTTCAGAAAATGATGGGGCTTCCGAATGTAAATGTCGAAGATCAGCAAACTGTATTTCAGGCCATCTCATGGTATGAATCAGGCCTTGATTTTGCAGATGCACTCCATCTCGCCTCCAGCATGAAAGCTGATAAATTCGTAACTTTTGACAATGCATTTATTAAAAAAGCTCGAAAATTAATTTCAATTGACATCACTCTACCTTAGCTTGAGGGAACAAAGAAAGTAGGGGGCATAAGATTATTACTTTCTTATGAAAAGCGTGTCAATCGGCATCCAAAACTGACCCACTATCGGCGTCCAAAATTGACCCACCTCAGTGCATAAAAATTTAACAATGAATAGAAAAATGCGAAACAAAGAAGACTTGTTGGACCGGGCTGCGGACCATATATTCTCCACCGGCCTGCGCGATGGGGGAACCTAGCTTTGCCGGGCCAATATGAAATACGGGTTGGCCAAAATTCACTGGATTCAAGAACAATTTGGGCTAAAGCCGGATGCCACGTTTATTTCCACTCCGGATATGACCATTACTCGGAATGTCGCCCGGTGGCAGAGCGGGTTTGGGTACGGGGGTAAAATCGGGGGGACGGGGACAACGAGTTGGTCATCCTTAACGTAAAACCCAATACCTGCGGAATGCTGGTAGGGGGACTCGACCGTTTACCCGAAATTTCAGAGTTGGTTCACAAAATCGAAGAAATAAAGGATCGCAAGGATCAGATCGACGGAATTGATATCCAATGGGATTTCCACATTTCCAACCACTTCATCGACCTTTTTTGGGTAAAGCCTTTGGGTGAGGTCCAATTATCCGAGTACGTTTTTATAATCCATTCTTCGGCCCGTGAGCTGGCAGGGGATAACCGCACGGGGTTCGGGCTTTATTACGACCGCAGCCAGCGACTGGCGGACATGGCGGAAATGCTCGATACCCCCTTCGGTCCTCTATATATTTTAACCGGCTCCCGTGCCAGGGAATATTATGAATTTAACTGCTATGCTGAAGAATTTTCCAAACAAAAAAGGATCTTGGCGGCTGAAGCGCTATTTGGAGAGTTCCAGTATATATCCAATGAGGTTCACCAGAGACTGGTGAACATGAACGAGATTCTTCTGGGCTGTCACCTGTTGCCTGAAAAAGACCCGGAAGTCATCTTACCTTTGGTATTGCGTGCGGATCGTAGTCCGGCATTCGGAGACTTCCATGAGTACGCGATGGAAAGAAATCAGCAAATTGGATCTGCCAGTATAAATTATTTCCGATTGACAATAAAAAATTCAGCCAAAATCAATTTGAATTTTCGCGTTGTCCCAACCTTAGATAGCTGCAACCAAGTATCAACTCACTGAATTTATGCGATATTCGAAATATATCAAGATGGAAAGCCAGCCGGGATATATTGATTTAAGGCATTCAATTTGAATGGGGGGGCTAATTGGGGCTGGTGATACGATTTGCATATCTTATAAAATTCAGCAGGTTATGATAGTTGTTTTGATTGCAAGTTGGGGAGGCTCAGCGAACTCACCTAAAAGGCTCGCTCGCCTCCCCAACATCTACCTCTCAGAAAGGTACCAGCAATCATCACTCTGAGGTCGGGATTGACCGGAATAAAATCATATAATATATAGTGAGGGGAAATAATCCTGGCTTTGCAATGATCCTTAATCTAAGCTGTCGATATGTAATGCGTATCTCATCCTATTGAAAACAAATGATATTTACAGCTTTAGGATAGTTATTCAGTAGATGCTCGGACACTTATGTTCATGTTACGTCGGCTTTTCCGTTGGCGCACCATTACCGGGCGGTGCTCAACTGGCGACACTGAGAGGGCAAGCACTGAGGGAATGGTTTGCAAAATTTTGAGAGGAGAGGTATTGTCAAAAAACAGTTTGAAAAGGTATGCGAGGAACAAAAAGTTACCTGACCACCCAGGTGGGCAGGCGTATACACCCCTTAGATGGTGCTCAAAACGACGATTGACAGCGGGGGCATACCAAAATTAACCAATCCGGGAACCAAGTTTATCGCTTGGTTCCCGGAGCAAAACAGGGCGAACAGGATTGGCGATGAATATTACACAAAATGACATTCTGTCGACGTGGTCTGGCATGGAAGAACTTAATGATGCCTAAAAAAGTATTGTATTCAACGAAAAATGTTTTCTCCGAATTTGATATTAAGGAAGGCATTTTTAATAAACATAGTATTGAAAGGTCTGAACTATTTGAGTGCGCTACTTTAATTTCAGGAGCAGTCTATAAGAGCGTCAAGCTGTATTTCTTAGATATGAGTAGTGGTTCAGCAACAGGCACATTTAAGGATTGGGTAGCTTGTGCGACAATAGCCTATTGCAAAAAAAATGAAATCCCTGAGTTTGTCACACAGTCTTCTGGTAACACCGCCAATGCAATAGCAAAATATTGCCAATCACATAAGATTAAAACAAACATTTTCTACTTGAAAGAGAATAAACATAAAATAAAACCAC
>NZ_JAZFTO010000327.1:0-3976 GCF_036446775.1 Candidatus Desulfatibia sp. | reverse complement strand
TTGTTAAGTCAATCAATAACTGTCTTGAAAAGTTAGAAACGGATGAATTTCTAGCACAGCTATCTGGAAGAATCTTTCTAAGCTATGCGCGTGAGGACGTTAAAAAAGTTGAATCTTTATATAATAATCTTCGCCAAGCTGGATTCGCTCCTTGGATGGATACTCAGGACATTTTACCAGGAGAGCTTTGGGAAGAAAGTATTAACAATGCAATCCGCAACTCAGAATTTTTTATAGCTTGTATTTCAAGATCATCTTTAACTAAACGCGGAATGCTTCAGAAAGAGTTAAAGCTTGCGATAGATATATGGAAGCAAATGCTTGATAAAGACATTTACTTGATACCTGTTCGTTTAGAGCCTTGTGAATGCCCTGAATCTCTTGCCAAATTTCAATGGGTTAATATTTATGAAGATGACGGTTGGCAAAGGCTAATTAGCGCTTTAAGAAAAGGTCTTATGCTTAGAAAAGTATGCTAACTTGTCTTCAAGAATTAAAGCGCCAAGGAGGAACGGGGTCACCTTGACCAGTGATTAATAAATCTGTATGGCTATGTAGATGATTTGGTATACCGAATCATCAGTTTTGGGAAATGCTGAATTGAGGCAAGGAATCGTGAATTTAAGCCCGGCTTGAAGCGGAACAAAATTATACAACATGTAGTGTGAGGGAAATGATCTGAATTAATAAAGTGATGGTCACTTATAGTGGTGGTTCATCTATCGCTTATCTCAGTATATTGACATGATTGATATTCGCACGTCTGGCAAGGTATCTGTAATTCACGTTCTTCATATTCTAATTTGAAAAACGTTTTTTGACAGTTTTAATGAAAGCCGAAGTTTCCGGTTAGCAAATAATGCCAAGCTGTTTCTATATAACATTATAAATTGCATGTTATTCAGAAACTTTTTAACTCTAATAGCAAAAAAATAAACTGTATAATCACTGGTTCGGATTCTTTGGAATAATGTCAGTTAAGATAAAATATTTCCGGTTTCACATGTTACGATTAAGAAGGGGTCAAAATTGGTTGTCGTGAGGGGTCTGTTTTCGGTTGACATTTCGATTTCCATTGTGAAATTATTGTGTTACTGTTATTAATATCCTATTGTATTTTATTGCCTATTTGTTTTTTACCGCAACTTACAACCGTTCTGGAACCAATAAAGACCTAATTTGGTAATTTTTCGAAGTTGACTTTTTTTTATTTTCAGAAAAGGAGAGCCAGTGTCAAAAAAACAGTTTTTTTTGTTGGGAATCTTATGCTTTGGGGTTTTGTTCTTATATAGTTGCAGTGCTCTTATAAAGGCTGAATTTAAGCTCGGCCAAAAGAATTACGATGAAGCGATTCCATTATTTAAGGAGTACCTTGCCGAAAATCCTGACTCAATTTCGGCCAGGAGCAGGCTCGGATTTGCTTACTTAAAAGCCGGTCGAATGGATAACGCTGTTGAAGAATTTGAAAAAGTGCTGAAACAAGAACCAGGAGAACCATACTCCATACTCTATTTGGGGATGGCCTATTTGAATAAAAAGGAATTCCGCAAAGCGATTATGATCTGGCAGCAATTCAGGAATAAAAAACAACCGCTTGTTGAAGAAGAGATTAAACGACTATTGACTTTGCTTCAAATAGCCGAAAGTCAGCAGGCAGCTAAAAAGGTGCTTGAAGATGAAAAGAGACTAAATACATTAAAGCCGGAACCGAATACAGTTGCCGTTTGTTATTACCAGGATCTTTCACCTGGCAAATCGTTACGGGCGTTCCAAAAAGCTCTGGCCGCAATGGTTATTACGGAGTTATCCAAAGTCAAACGCTTTAATATTGTTGAGCGACTGCGCATACAGGCTCTATTAGAAGAGATGCAGCTTGGCCAGACAGGTATTGTTGACCCAGGTTCTGCCCCCAGAGTGGGAAAGCTCCTTGGAGCTGAAAATATAGTTACCGGCACACTGGCCTTGGGCAGCATCCAGGTAACCACTTCGATATCATCCGCAGCCAAGGGGGGGGTAAAGGGTACAGCGTCAGCTAAAGTAGAAAGGGAAAAATTCTTTGAACTACCCGGAATAATAACGCATAATGTAGCTAAAATCATGGATGTTGAATTAACCCCCGACGAAGTTAAGGCTATAGGAATTCCACAGACTACCGTTTATGATGCATTCATCTACTATGGCAAGGGACTGGATGCACTTGATGCCGGCAGATGGCAAGATGCCAGGGATTTCTTCGCAAAAGCCGTTGAACTTGATCCGAAATTTGATATGGCAAGGGAGGCGCATGGCTCGTCACCCAGTCCTTCGGCGCCGAGCATCAGTCAGATTGCCAGTATGGCACCGGCCGCGTTATCGGAAAGTGTCAGTTCTGACGTTAACAACGCAATCGAAGCCAGCGGCGGCGGTGGCCATGGCGATGACCATGGCGATGACCACGGCGATGACCACGGCGGTGGCAATGGCGATGACCACGGCGGTGGCAATGGCGGTGGCAATGGCCATTAGCATAAATGAAACTGTATTGAAAATGCAGATCCATTACTTAACGCGTACCATATGCGACGATCTCTTCAGGCACCGCCAGTTTCACCACGAGTGGCGGCGATCCTTATGCCTATTCTATCGGAAGCGGAGACGCAACCTGGAATCTTAACGGGGGTACGCCAACCGATTCTATAGCCAAGGGCACAGTCTATGGCAGCGGAGGGCAGCATACCGCCGGAGCGTGGTCAATGCACAGCGGCAGCACGGAGACGGCTGCCGGAATTTTTAAAGGCGACAAGTAATACCGCCTCGCAATATATGTGCTCGTTCATGCATTTCATACTCCCGAGGTACTTAGAGCAAGTCAAACCACAAGACAAAACAGAACTAACGCCGGTCCTTCACATTTGAAAAAGTAAATGCAGTTAAAGGTCAAGTCGATCACAAGGAAATTTTTAGAATGAAAAGTTTGAAAATCTTTACTGCCTCGGCCATAGTGGCAGCTTTTGTGTTGGTGGGAGGTGACGGAGTTCAACTGGCCGCACAGGAAAGACCGTCAGAGGTTTCCGCTCTGAATCAGGACCCAAAAACCCTGGCAATTTTGCCTTTTGAGAATAACTCCATAACCGATCCCGAGCGCTATGCCCCTTTGAGCAAAGGGCTTTCAGCCATGCTGATCACCGATCTTAATCAGAGCGGAAGCACGCTTAAACTGATTGAGCGCACCAAGATCCAAGATCTGCTAAAAGAGATGGCTCTGAGCCTGAGCGGCAGCGTTAACGAGTCTACGGCTGTCAGCGTGGGCAAAGTGCTTGGCGCCCAGACCATCGCCTTTGGTTCATTCATTGTGCTGGGAGGAAATGTGCGCATCGATGTACGGATTATAAAGGTGGAAACCAGTGAACTTGTCATGGCGGAATCCATTATGGGTAAGAGTGATGATTTCCTGGATCTGGAGCGCAATCTAGCAAAAAAGATCGCCGGTTCTCTTAAAATGGCATTTAAACCCAAAACCGCCACACCCAAAAGCGATATTAATGCTGCCCTCTATTTTTCCAAAGGCTTGGAGGCTTGGGACCGGGGCAACAAGGCAGAGGCTAAGCGGTTTTTTGATAAATGTATTGAGCTTGACCACGCCTATAAAGAACAGATCGACAATCTATAGAGATATAAACGGCAGAATATTTAATCTTTCTTTGCAAAATACTCGAAGGTGCATAAAGATTGAACTTAGGAGATGGTTAGTCCAACGACTTACCGGCTAAAGCCTAAGATTGATACTCTACCCTATGGAAATTAAAAAAGATTTTTATCCCTGCTAAACTTGAGATACTCTGCAATTTATCCTTGCGCCACAAAGCCCTTAAATGCCTGTGTTACGTAACGAGTACCACACCTGAGCAGGCCCTCATCTTTTGGTCTGGGCTGAGGCCAAAAAATCCCATATATTGTGCTCCGGCCTTTGAAACCAAAATGCATGATGTCTGCCTTT
>NZ_JAZFTO010000326.1:0-2310 GCF_036446775.1 Candidatus Desulfatibia sp. | reverse complement strand
TGAACATCGAACATCGAACGTCCAACATCGAATGATGAATAAAAAAAAACGAACGAAATTAAATTGCAGAGCGGAGCGACATCATTATTCGATGTTCAACGTTGGACGTTCGATGTTCGATGTTCAGTCTGTTCGATGTTCGACGTTCATCTCTCAAAACAACCCCGTACAGCATCAATGTAACCTGTGAATGTTTACAAAACAACTTTGCGCTTACGGGTTCAGAGGTTCAGGGGTTGTTTAGTAAAGGTTAACCAAAAAGAACTTGATAGTATAGGAATTTTCTTTTTTAAAGCGGCGAAGCCGCGTTATATAGAATCGCGAAGCGATTGTATAACTTGTGACGACCGGGAGGGAGAATAACATGGAGATTCTGGTATGTGTTAAAAGAGTTCCGGATACTTCGGAAAATGAGATTGAAATCAACAGAGACGGCAGTGACATTGAACGAGACGATCTCGTATACTCTGTTAACGAATGGGACAATTATGCCGTGGAGGAAGCCATCCAGATTCGTGACAACGTCGGTGGATCAGTCACCGTTGTTTCTGTAGGAGATGAGGATGCAGAAGAAGTCGTCCGCAGAGAAATGGCTATGGGTGCCGACAAAGGTATCCTGCTGTCGGACAATGCGTTTGAAGGCTCTGATGGAAGGGGAATTGCCAATATTTTGAAAGCCGAAGTTGAGCAGGGCAAATACGATCTGATTTTGACAGGAGCCCAGGCTGATGACGGTGCCGGGCAGGTGGGCGGTATGCTGGCGGCAATGCTGAATTGGCCGTATGCTTCGCTGGTAAGCAGTCTGGAAGTCGTGGATGACAAAACAATTAAAGTCGGGCGCGAAATAGCAGGCGGAAATCAGGAGATGAACGAGATCGATCTTCCTTGTGTTCTTTCGATTCAGACCGGTATCAATGAGCCGCGTTATGTGGGTATCCGCGGCATCAGAAAAGTGGCGTCAATTGATATCCCCGTTCATGGCGCCGGTGATCTCGGGATTACCCCTGAATCTGTCGGTGAATCCGGGGCCAGGGTAAAACGTATAGATTACTTTAGACCCGAACTGGGAGAAGGTGCTGAGATTCTTGAAGGCAGTACGGACGAGATCATTGAGAAACTTACTGAACTTCTGAAAGCCAAAGGAGGGATAAAATAATGACCCACCCGGTTTTTGCATATATACTTTACGAGGATGGGGTGGCCGACGATACGGCCCTTGAAATGCTTACCGCGGCCGCAAAACTGAATCCTGATGCTTCGATAAGTGCCGTAGTGGCAGGTTCAGGGGCCGGACTTGATGCGGTCTGTAATGAAATTGCCGCATCTTATGCGGAGGTCTGGAAGATCGACAACAAGGCCCTTGCGTACGTCAACGCAGAAGTTCTGCGGGGTATGCTGGCCCGTATCTTGCCGCAAGGTTGCATTGTGCTTGCTGCCCACGATCATTTTGGCATGGATTTGGCCGCGGGCCTTTCCATCAAGCTTGATGCCGCCTACCTTCCGGATGCAGTCGATTTTGAAGGTATAGAAAATGGCAAACTAAAGGCTGTTCGCGAGGAGTACGGAGGACAAGTAAGCACCCATGTGCTTTGTGATATTTCCAAAGGGGCCGTGATTACCGTCCGTCCGGGATCTTTTGCGCCGGATGAGAGCAAAAGTGCCGGCGGTCAAGTGCTCGACAAGACCGCTGACGCCGTGGAAGGGGGCCTTCCGGGAGGTGCCCGCCGTTTTCTGGAGGTTGTAGCGGCCGAGGTTGGCGATGTCGATATTACCAAGTCCGAAATTCTTGTTTCGGTGGGGCGCGGGATCGAAGATGAAGATAATCTTGAAATTGTATTTGATCTGGCTGAAGCCATGGGCGCTGATGTCTCCTGCTCCCGTCCCATAGTAGATGCTAAATGGCTGGAAAAAGCGCGCCAGGTTGGGACTTCGGGCCGGACGGTCAAACCGAAAGTATATATGGCATTGGGGATCAGCGGATCATTCCAGCATATTGGCGGTATTAAAGGCTCTCCTTTTATTGTGGCAATAAATAAAAACTCCAGAGCCCCCATTTTTAAGATAGCAGATGTGGGAATTGTGGATGATATCCTCGATTTCGTCCCGGAACTAACCGATAAAATCAATGAAATAAAAGGATAAAAAGCATCCTTAGTAATCATTTTTTGGGTTGGAGGAAGCAAGGGCAAATTTTGGGGCCAAAGCGGAGGTTGACAACCCGGCTTGTCCCTGGTATCTGTGATTTTGATGTTGTTTAAAAATGGATGCTTCCATCCCAAAGCAACTTCCTATCTTTTTTCTTTCCCATTT
>NZ_JAZFTO010000325.1:0-23149 GCF_036446775.1 Candidatus Desulfatibia sp. | reverse complement strand
CAGATGGGACTGCAGCTCCGCCACATACTTAAGAACTTTTGGCTGCTTAAAGATCTGGTCTCGATGCCGTATCTGATCGATAATATCTAAACCATCGGCCCATAAATAATACGAATCATCATCGGCCGTATCCATTTTTGCTTCCCAAAGCTCGACAAGCAGACTCATAAATCCATTTGCCGTCGTGCTGTTGTCAGCAGCCTGTTCTACCAAGACCTCAGCCTCGGACAGCTTTATGCCGGGTGTTTGGCCAGCCATAATGCCGGTAAGTTCATCCTTGGTGCGGGCGGCTAACTCGGCAATGCTCAAGTCATGCTCTTTCCCTTCCAGAACCAGATAGGCTTCATAAGTGCCGCCGAAATGTTTGTTTAAAACCCGGTCCGCCACGCGGATGGGGTGACTCTTTTTAAACCATTTGACCGGATTGTCATTGATTTGGATCTTGCTAATACCATAAACGGCTCCCATCAAGATTGCCATGGTCAGTATCACAATCATTTTAGCATGCCTGTACGTAAAATTGCCCAGCAAGGGCAGATGCCGGGAAAGAAACGAGCCGTTCCGACCATCTTTTGACGATTCGGCAACAACCCCGAAAGCGGCCAGACCTTCCTCCTTCATCAGCATCACATAGGCCGGGATAAACAGTATGGTCAGCAGCCAGGCCAACATAATGCCGAAAGCAACAAAAAGTCCAAAAGCCTGCACCGGTGGAATGGGCGTCAAGGCCAAAGAGGCAAACCCGGCCGAGGATGTAAGGGAGGTGTAAAGCATGGGCCTAAACAAGTGATCCATGACATGTTCAAGGGTTTTTCTCCGATCCTTTATCTTTTGGTAGGAATCAAAAAATTCCGACAAAATGTGAATGGAATCCACCACTGCGATGGGCATCAGAAAAATAGGAATCATGGAACTCATAATGTGCAAAGTATTGCCCGTACCGATTAACAGTCCCATGGTGCAAATTACCGTCATTACGGCAATGATCATAGGTGAAATAATTAAAGAAAGTTTTCTGAAAAAAAACAGCAGCAGCAGAAAGATGGCAAACATGGCCAGTGGTGCCGATATCGCCATCTGCACGAACATCTCGACTCCGAAAGTGTCCTCGGCCACCGGCAATCCGGTAATGTAATAGTGGTCACCATTGGCATCATCAAAAGATTCTATTTTTTCCAGCAGCCGATTCCTCACCTGATAGGCAAAATCTTTTGAGGTGATCGGCAGATAGATACCGATAGCTTTGCCGTCCTCCGATACCAGGGTCCCTTTATACAGAGGGTTGGCCATGGCACTGTCACGGATCTTGAGGGCCTCCTCGCGGGTCGCAGGCACTTTTCTCATCAGCCATTTGAAGCGCACCCGGCCGGGCCCGGCCTGCTCGATGGTATCTACATTTCCGAGGGCTATCACATCCCTGCTGACTACCCTTTTTTGCGGATCCTTGGGATCGCTCATTTTTTGTGAGAACTCGGTAAGGTCCCGGACTCTTCTGAGGGTAGTCGGGTTAAAAACACCATCCGGATGCGTTTCGTTCACTACTCCCACCACCACCACATCATGCAGTGAAAACTCTTTTTTGACCTGGTTGTGAAAAATCCGCACGGCTTCATGCTCGGAGAGCATGTTTTCCGGGTCGGTATCAACTCGCACCTTGCTGATCATGGCGCCAAGAATAAGGGTGACCAGCACCATAATGGCGATGACCAATTTGGGTTTCTTGATAGAAAATTGAATCAGACTACTTCCTAACTTCACATTTTACTCCTCTTTCACTGGTCACTTGCGGATCTGGCTGACGGCAAATGTTAAGAAAAAAATTGCCGACGCCAGAATGACAATGGTTGCGCCGGAAGCAAGGTCGGCGTAATAAGAAATTAAAAGGCCGCCGATGGTAGATATCAAGGCAATAACAATAGCAGCGGCAATCATGGCAACATAGCGCCGGGTAATTTGCGCCGCCGCCGCTCCTGGAATAACCAGCAGCGCGGATACAAGCACGATGCCGATAATCTTTATGCTGATTACCACCGCAAGGGCCAGGATTGTCAAAAAGAAATGATCGAGGAAGGCAACCGGCATCCCGCTGACAAATGCAACTTCCCGGTCGTAGGCCACAAACAGCAATTCTTTGAAAAACAGCTTCATAGATGCCAGCACCAGCCCGCCCAGTACGGCAATAATAACTAAATCTGTGCGTGTGATTGCCAGGATGTTGCCGAAAAGATACCCGAATAGATCTACATTGTATTGATCCGACATGCCGATGAAGATAACCCCCAGCGCCATGGCAAGTGAAAAAAAGATGCCGATAGCGGTATCCGTGCTGAGTTTTCCCTGGTTTCCGATGTAGCCGATAGCATTGGCTACCACCACTGCAAAACCGATAGCTGTCAGCGTTGGTGAAATGCCCAGCAGAGCCCCCAGGGCCACGCCGCCGAACGCTGAATGCGCGACACCCACACTGATAAATGACAGCCGGCGCAGAACAACAAAGAATGAAACCACCGCCAGAACCAGGCTCAGCATCGTTCCGGCCATAAAGGCGTTTTGCATAAATTCAAGGCTTAAAATTTCAATCATGATCTTCATGCCGATCGTAGCAGGTAATACATTGGGGGTCGTGGACCATAACTTTCATGTCTTTTCCATAAACTTTCTCCTGCACGTCCGGAATAAAACAGGAGTCGGGTTCACCATGGTAGTGAAGCTGCATGTTCAAACAGGCAACGCGATCGGCATGCGCAGTAATCATCCCGATATCGTGGGACACCATAACTACGGATACGCCCTGTTCATCTCTAAGTTTGGCCAAAAGTTCATAAAAGTCTTCCTTAGCCACGCTGTCGACACCGGTCGAAGGCTCATCAAGGATCAAAAGCTTCGGTTTCGAGACCAGCGCCCGGGCAATGTTTACCCGCTGCTGCTGCCCGCCCGACAAAATTCCGAAAGGTCTTTTGGCGTAGTCCGCCATGTTTACCCGGGAGAGCAGATTCATGGCAATTTCTTTGCTTTTGCGATCCGGCCGATTAAAAAACCCCAACTTGCTATAAAGACCCATCATAACAACATCCAGTACGGTTACCGGAAATGAGCGATCAGCACGGGAAATTTGTGGAAGGTATCCGATGTCGAGCCGGCTGTTTTTCCCCGGAGGGTGCCCGAACAGTTTCACGCGCCCTTTTGCAGGACGCACGAGCCCCAAAATAACATTAAGCAGCGTGGTTTTGCCGCCGCCGTTAGGGCCGACAATGCCGAAAATTTCACCGGCATAGCACTGCAAGACTATCGCTTTTAATATCCATTTCCCGTCATAAGCGACCCAAACATCGTCAAGCTCTACATAGACGGACCTTTTATTGCCATTGTCTTGTGCCGTGGTCTTCACTGCATGGCCTCCCGTAAAACGTTCAGGTTATACTTCATCAGATCGATATAATTGCTGCGTCTTTTCATCCTGGGACCGCCCAGAGGATCAAGCAGCAGGACTTTAACCTTTGCTTCTTGGGCGATGACCTCTGCGGCCCGGGGATTGAGTTGGGGTTCGGCAAACACTGCCTGAATACTATGTTGTTTAATCCGGTCCACGATATTCTTGATCCGGATCGGCGTTGGATTCCTTCCCGGAGCAGCCTCGATCACACCGACAGGTTCAAGGCCGTAACGCCGGGCAAAGTAATCCCAGGAAGCATGAAAGGAAACAAATTCTTTGATCTTGAAAACATCCACTTCCGCTTTGATCATCTTGTCGAGTTTATCCAGCTCGCTAAGGTACTTGCGGCCCTGCTGCCTATAAAACTTTTCATGCTGTCGGTCAACCTTGCTCAGCACAACCACAATTTTGGCGACCATCGCTTTGGCAATTACAGGATCCAACCAGATATGGGGATTGGCAACCGACGATTCACGATCTGAAATATGCGGCTTGCCGTAAGGGTGTTCCGCTTCATAATGATCTCCGGTAGTGTGGATCAGTGCAACTCCCTCGGACAAAACAACCGTTTTCAGGCCGGGGCCTGCTAACTTGACAAACTTTTCGGCCCAGAATTCCAGCCCGGCGCCTATCATGAAGAAAATCCGTGCTCTTGTTATTTTTTTTACCAGGCTGGGCTTGGGTTCAAACGTGTGAGGACTTGCGCCGGCAGGCATGATGAAGGTTACATCAACATGCTCTTCGCCCACTACTCTTACCATGTCGGCCACCGGGAATATGCTGGTAACTACCGCAATACTTTCGCCCAGACCTTGGGATGGGTATAACTGGATCGCCCAGAAAAACAGCGCCGGCAAAACTAAGCCAAAAAAATTTGTTATCTTCACAAGCCAAAACTCCTTAAATATGGATCAAATGTCCACATCCCTTGCACATCATTTATTGCTCAGTTTGTCTCTGAGTTTTTTCGGGTCCTTGCATACATCAAATTTCCATTTTCCCATCTCTCCCCAGCCGGAGACCGCATCACACCACCTCTTTGCAGCTTCATGCTTGGCACGTGCCTGCTCGTCTTCAAAACCTTTTACTTCGAGTATAAGGTTAGTTCCGTTTTTCAGCCTGACCAAAAAATCGGGTATATAAGAATGTTGAGAACCATTGAATTCGTAATCAAATCATTGTTAATTTTCTTTCAATAAGGATGCTGTAATCTTTAGCTCGACAGACTAAAGCCGACGGTGTAAACAGGAAATTCTCGGAATTCCAATCATCCAAGTTTTCCTTTTTTCAAATCTGCAATCCCGCCCGGAAAATGATATCGAATAAAGTCCCTGTGGAGCATTGATCGTACTTCTTTATGTTTTTTAAACGTTTTTCCCTCATTTAAAAGTACTGAAGAGAAAGCATGGAAACAGGCAAAATATGCATCTCGCACTGCATTCTGATATCTGCCCGCTTTAAGGTTGTCCCGCGCTGACGCAAGGCCTTCTCCTCTTTCCAATGCAGCGACCTGGAAGCAACTACAAGCAAGTCGATATCTGAATACTCGTCATGGTCTCCACGAGCCTTTGATCCAAACAGAATAATTTTTACTATGGACAATTCACTTTTTAGCATCCTGATGGCTGCCTTAATGGCGTCACTTTCATTTTTCATCAATGAGACGCTTTCAAAAGATTTCATAATAACTCCGTTTTTATCTGTATTCGATGATTTCCTCCAGATACTGCAACTATCCACCAATTCTTCCATTCGGACTGCGATAATATTTTTCCTTTTCAAGAATTTGAGCGATCTCTCCTCCAAAATTTGAAGGCAGGTTTTGATTATTTGTTCTCATCTTTAAGAAAACCCTCACAAAGATCAGGCACTGGTGCGGCTAATTCTCGAAGGCGTGTTTCGTCCAGCATAAATCCATAGCCATGCATGTGCATGTGACGAAAAAGTAGCAATTCAAGAAGCCCTTCAAACTGCGCATCTGAAATAATGCCATGCTCCCTTGATTTCATTAGCAAATTCTTATGCCAGTTCTCATCTTTTTGCACTCTGACGCCCATATTTTGCAATTGGTAACGCATGATACCTTCGATACCGGTATATATGTTTTGCAAAAGCGTGCCAAGTGCGATGACCTCGTATTTTGAAAGATCTGTCTTTTCCGTGAGATCCTCAATCATTATCACTGCTTTTTCAATGTTCTTTCGCTCATCTTCTAAAAATGAATCTTTACCGCTCATAGATACTAACCCCCTTGGCACGAATAATTGAAGCTATTGGAATGTCCTGTGACAAGTCTACAAGATCAACAGGCTTAGGAAGAGCCATAAAGAGACGGGCATAGAATTTGAAAAACAGCTCTGGTGAAATTCCCTCAACGGCCAAATCAATATCTCGCGCAACAGAATCATCTTCAAGCGAAGATCCAAAAATCCATACTGCTTTCACATCAAACTCACGAGCACATTCCACGATAGTCTTTTTTATATCCGATGAAATCATAAATATAGTTCCCCTTTCTTATCAACCGGGATTACTAATAATAAAATGAGATAATTCTCGTCAATCCTGATGTTTTTCAAATACCCATCATCCCACACAGGGTAAACTTGTAAAGGATCGCCGTCTTTTTCACCGAATATTTTGTCTGACATGGGTCAATAGTAGACTTGATATTTTTATATTCGCTCTAACCTGCTCACCACTTCATTGACCCGGTCATCATCAAGCCACGGCTTCCCTTCATCATCAAGATTGATCTTTTTAATCGCAGTGCGTAATCTGCCGGTCAGCAGCACATCACGGAAGCTGTCTCGCTCCGTAAGATACGGCACATCAATATCACCTTCTATATGGTCCCAGCCCAGCCCCGTTAACTGCTCGATAAAGGGGATTTCTACATAGGTTTTTTCATCAGGTGTTTGTGCCATTGGTAGTTTTTATTACTCTATTTTATGATAAGGTGCAAAGTCCTCTTTCATCCCCGAGCGAGCAAACAATAGGTTTTCCCGGACAAAACTCAACCAATCTTTGACCAATTTGATTTCTTCTTCATTCTTTTTCATAAAGCACTTTACCATCCTTAAAGATGTGATACAGATAAAATGGATTCTTTGCTCTGAAATTCCATTCCACTTCCTTTGGTTTTCGCACAATAAGATCTACCGGAAATCGCCGTCCCCAGAGCAGAGCATCTACTTTCCGCCTCATTATGCGGCTCGATTCTTTTCCATCTTTGATAATAAACAGATCCAGGTCACTATCCCTTTCAAAGTCGCCCCTTGCATATGAGCCAAACAGAATAATCTTTTCCGGCTGTATTTCTTTGACGATCTTTTCAACAATATAGTCTATTAATTCGGGAGTTATCTTTTCTGTACTTAATCTATGATCTACGGACATCTCCGTCTCCTTTTGGAATGGAGGAATAAATTCTGTTTAATGAAAGATTGTGTTTCTGAGTCATCCCCGTAGCAAGCTACGGGGAATTCCAAGTTAAAAACCATCAAACAGGCTTATTTGCTTGTCCTGCTCTTTTTTCTTCTTTGTCTTATCCTCGGCAATCTTTCGATTGATTTCTGTGCGTCGTGCCTTTTTCTCCGCTGCTTTCCGTTCTTTGAGGCGCTGCTGTTCAGCCATGTATTTTTGGAACTCCGCTTCCTCTTGCTCTTCGGCAAATTCAACCACAATCCTGGGTTTAGGCAACATACTTTTTGGAATTACGAAACCATTGGGAAGTTCAACCAATGTCATTGCATCTGAAATTTCAGGGCTGCAAAAACCTTCAGCGCCAATTCCAAAATTACAGGCTGTTTCAATTTGAGTCGCTTTGCTGCCAACGGTCGATTTCTTGGTCCCAAAGAAATTACAGATGGTGTCGGCTGAAAGAAACAACTCATTTTCCGAATCAAACAAGAAATTAAGGCGGGCGATAACATAGATAATTGAGGCCGCCCATATTTCTTTCTTTCCGCTTGCAATTGAAATCTTTCGCTTCCGATTCAACGTGTCACATAACCTCAGGACATAACTCTTTAGTTCCTCATTCAAATGCTCAACGCAAAAGGAAACTACCAATTCCTTGATTTCTTTTAATCGCTCATCTTTTTTGGCTTTTTCCATTGTGGTCATCACTGTTATCTTGATTGATTCTCTTTTTATCTTTTAGCCATAAGTCTTTGTAACCTTCGCAACATCCTTTCCTTAAACTTTCACCTGTTCACGGTTCCAGACGTATCCACTTTGAAATTTGGGCAGAGCCATAGTCCCGAGGTCAATTTGATCAAGTATGGTCGATATCTTCATGTTTTGAAATTCCCCTCTCTAAATTTGAACCCTGACTCTGCCGGTTAAAAGGTCGTGCATGAGGCCTTTTTCCGCCAAATCGCCACGGGACCCCGGTTCTTCAAAAACGGTTTTCCCAAAATAAGGGTGTTGATCCGGGACAGGTCAACATTTATGCCTTCAATGCAGTTCGAAGAAATGGCGCTCTCAATTAAGGCATGCTCACGAAGAAGCTTGAGTTTTTGAGGCGATTGATGAGTGAATAATTCCTGCTTACCCTGTGCTTTACTCAAATCGGCCAGATACCAACTGGTAATGGTGGGAATTGTGGATGGCTCCGCAGAAAATTGTCGCAATGTCATCATAATGGTTTCTTGCTTTTTTTGCCGTCCTTGGCAATTTGTGCAATTTTTGCACAGGTTGAATCACACAATAATTCACCGCTGCACGCAGCAGAAGAGTATTCCCGGACAGTCTCCTAACCTTGCTCCGACAAGACAGACCATACATGTGCCATCCGATTAACCCTCGATCAGAATATCAAGAACCATCAAACAAGGCAGAAAATGGTGTCGCGTTTTGAATAGTGATTAAGTGATGATGTTCACAATTCAAGATACAACACTAAACATCTCTTTGTCGGTATCTGGAGTCTCCAAGCCGACCGGCGGATTGTTTATCCGCTTTTTCCTCTTGTGATCATATTGCTCAATCGGTTTTTAGCGGTTTTTTTCTTGCATGCCATTGTGGATCAACAGGGACCTCAAAATTACAGTCCTTTATCATACAGGAAATAGCTTCATAAAAATCAGAAAACTTGTCTGTCGGTTCAGCAAATGTGTCCTCACGGGCACCGATCATTTGATAGCGTTCCGTGGCTTGATGAATGTGGAAATCATAGAATGTGTCTTCTTCAATCGTGTTTGTATGTTCATGGCTTTTACCATTGTATCGACGCAACCGAAAGATTCGATTTGAGTGAAAGGAAAATGGTGTCGCGTCTTGAATAGTGATTAAGTTATGATATTTACAATTTAAGAAACAACACCCAACATCTATCGTGTATAGTTTCTTGCCTCTTGATTAAATGAGTAGTTTTTGAATACGAAATGAAGCTTGCCAGCAATAAATCTCGAATTGTCGACTATTTGACTTTGTTCACAATTCAAGCCCTGACGCCAAATAAAGAAAAAGCATTCCAAACATCTCTATTTCGAAAGGTTCTACAATTCATTCCCATCCAAGATGCTAATAATCCGATGTTTCAATCATGTTCCCTGTTGCATGCTTTTATGTATCATCATCGCAACGATCTAAAATTTTAAACTGGAAATGCCATCCTTCCCAAGGTTCAAACATTCGTCCAAATTCTTCAATTGTAATTCTCTTGCCGTCGATAACAAATACCCTGTCATATTCGGTGTCAGAAAAATCATCGTTCCACTCAATTCTACCCCGAAGCATGTTTTTTCCACCGATCTCCCAATTGCCCTTTCTTTTTTTAAGGTGTCGTCGATTTATTCCCCTTTTGATCTTCCTTATAAGCCTTTCTTTTGCAATTTCGGGATCTGTATCAAAATCTGAAAGGATGTTGAATATATATCCTGGTACATTATCTTCTTTCACCTCTATTGCTTCTGAGGCCAGTCCTGTTGGCAGAGGAAATGATGCAATCTTGAAATGATATTCTCTCTTCCATTGATCTTTGATAATAAGATCCTCTCCACTTTCTATTGTACTATGGACGATTTTATCTCCATCAATATATTCATACATATTATTCTCTCCTTAGAAATCTTCGCTTAACCAAGGTATAAGTGGCGGGCGGTTACATACCCGAAACGTGGAAAAAGCACTAGTGATCAAAAAAAGAATTAATGCTCGAGACCGCAGGATATAGCCCGTCCATCTTCACACCTTTATTATCTGTCGCCGGTAATTACGATTATTAATGCGGCATTTTATCCAAAAGGTTGAAAAATTTAACTCGTTCGTGTGGCGGTAAATCCTTGGTTTGGAAATAATGCAATAAACGTGAATAATGAATTTCCTGCATCATCTCATCGTCAGGAAATTCTTTTCGGACGTCCTCTAAGAGTTGTTTTTTCTCATTTTCTGTTAAGCTTAGCATAATAATTACCTCCTATAACTCGGGGGGTGCTATAATCTCGATCGGCTGAAACTCTAACAACGCATTGACCAAGTTAACTTTCCGGCGTGTATTTACCTTGACAACATGTTTAAAATTCCAGCTGGCAAAATAACCAATACCGTTTACGACAGCAATCGCTACGTGGTTGGCATCAGATGTGTATTTTTCTGGGAAAATACCTCTCTTTACGTATTCTTGAGCAAGCTCATAAGCCTCTTCGTCAAAATCCAGAACCTCAAAAGTATCTACAAGCCCTTTTATATTATCACGCCTTTCAGCATCCTGTGTATCGAGAATCTCCATTAGGACTATTGTTGATATGACAACCTCGAAATTTGGCAAACTTTCGGTCCAAAACTGTCTTGTGAGTCGTTGCCGGTCTGGTGTTCGATCATCATAATAAGCGCTTGGAACAGTCGTATCCAAATATACTTTAGGTTTTGTCATCATTTACCTCACAACAATGGATATTATATAAATTAAGAATTTTCTCACTATATAAGATCAGATAACATTAGTGTGTTGAATTCTTAAATATTCAAATATACAAGACTCTTCCATTAACAATATCAGTGGTTTCTATATATTACAATAAATATCATAGGGGTTGCTTATTTTTTCGAACAAACCAAGAGCATGGAGATCAATGACAACATCGGCATCAAGCAGCAGCAATTTTCGCATAGTTTCCTTCCACAAATCCTGCGGCTTCCAGATAGTCGTCTATTTCAGCCCGGTCTATCTCCAGGTATGCGGCAAAAGTGCCTCTTGATATTTTGCTTTCCATCAAGCATCTGCAAGCAAGAAATGTGAATTTTGAAGGAAACTTGGGGGGCCTGTCGCTGTTATACAACTTTGGGCGCATATTGCGATCAAGATCACGAAATTTAGGGTTATCAAGGACTTTTAGGGCCTGGGATTTCTTAAGTTTTTTCAGGTTGACAAGCCGCCAAAGGATTGCTTCCGTTGAGACATCGAACTCCTTGGCGAGTTCAATGGTATCGATGACTCTGATTTCATTGTCGGTAGCTGTTTCTTTGAGTGTATCGATAAGGTGAGCCTCAGGTAAAAGCAGACTTGAAGCGAAGCTGTCCGCGTATTGTTCCGGCCGGGTTTTTATTGTACCATTACCAATTTCTTCAGGAGAGAAAACATCCCAGGTTATAATATGAAATAACTCATGTGCCAGATCAAAATTTCTTCTCCATGGCGCACCCTTAGCGTTAATGAGTATGCCAACCCCCATAGTGTTATCCACAACACTGGCACCGGAGACACCCATTCTCAAAGACAAATGAAGGATTTTGAAACGAAGCTTATTTTCGAGTACGTTAAGCAGATTAAAGGAAGGGCGAGAACCCAGGTCGAGAACCCAGGTCGAGAAGATTATGAATTTCAGCGCCAAGTTTATCGGCCCGTTCAAAGCCGTCGACAGAAAAATCATCCCTATCATAATTTTTCTGGACATCTTTCCATCGCCGTTTGAGGCCAAGCAGATGTTCCAGGTTACTGTAATTTTCCAGAAAAGAAAGAAATTGGCGCTGTATTTGATTTACGTCTGTTTTTTTTCCTTTCTCCACAAAGGCACAGGATCGGGAGCAACGGCGGATTCCAGGAAATATTCCAGACTCCTGCCATATAAACGAGCCATCATAATTAATTCATGGGCATTTATATTCCTTGCACCTTTTTCAATGGCGGAAAGAGTCTGATAGTTTTTAAACCCCAGTTTTTGAGCCGCTTTGGTAATGGAAAAACCTGCTGACTGTCTTGCAGCCATAATTCTTTTATCCAGTACCTCTTTTTCCTTTCCTTTGGATATCATGACATCCCCCCATATAATTATCTTATATCATGCTTGTTAATATCGACAATTATATAAGAATTCTTTACCCATAGCAGTAATCATAATCCCACCTCCCTGAGATATTTTTTTAGTTCACGGTAAAAATTTTCATGGGAACCTATTTTAAAAAAGACGATGTCCGCATCTTGGAGGCAATAGGCTATCATAAACTTTTGTCTTTTATGAGAAAATTTATGAACTCTAACACTGCGCAAATTATAACGATCAAAACAATTTTTTTATAAGAAAGTATCTGCAATGCAAATTGCTCTAAATCACTTATTTCGTCAAGGATATACCACTTTTAGAAAATTGTATTGATATTTTATATTGTAACTCATATTTTATTATACTCAGCAAACTGTGATGATCTCGTAAAAAGTCACGAATTAAACTATAGATGGCTAAGTAAAAAGGTTCATATACAAGGCGTAGTATTTTTTCAGGCGCGAGGCCATACATGTAGTATGCCGAGTGTCTGAAAAAATACTACAACGCAGTAGATGGGACTTTTTACGACGCCATCAAACTGTAAGGACCAAAAGGAGACGACCATGCCTGGAAAAGCTCTGATCATCATTGACATGTTAAACGATTTTATTGACAAAAATGGCGCGCTTTACTGCGGCGACACCGTGCTGCCCATTGTGCCCTTTATTCAGCAAAGGCTTAAGTCATTCAGAGATCGAGATGACCTTGTGATCTATCTGCAAGACTCGCACGATGAAGACGACAAGGAGTTCGATAAATTCCCCAAGCACTCTGTCACAGGTTCATGGGGCAGTGAAATTATCAAAGAACTGGCCCCTCTGCCCGGGGAAGCCGTCCTGCCCAAAAAACGCTTCAGCGGTTTTTTTAGAACCGGCCTTGAAGACGTGCTTGCATCCGCCGGAATAGAAGAGGTTGAGACGGTGGGTGTATGCACGTCCATTTGCGTGATGGATACCGTCGGCGGTCTTGTAAACCGGGATTACAAAGTCAATGTACCCATCAAAGGGGTTGCTGATTTTGACCCCGAGGCTCACCAGTTCAGTTTGAAACGCATGGAAAAGATTTACGGAGCTGATGTTTCATGACAACAGTACACCGAGCCGGCCCTCTTTTTACAGACCTTTATGAGCTGACCATGGCCGCCAGCTATTACGCTAACCGGGTTTTTGCTCCGGCAACCTTCTCGCTGTACATAAGGCCCTATCGCGCCGAGAGAAATTTTTTTGTTGCCGCGGGCCTTGAGCAAGTTCTGGATGAACTGGCATCGTTTCGCTTTTCCGCCCAAGACCTAAACTATCTTCAGACAACCGGTCGTTTTGCAGCAGACTTTCTGGCATACCTGACCCAACTCCGTTTTAGCGGGCAGGTTTACGCCCTGCCCGAAGGCACGATCTTCTTTGCCGATGAGCCGGTCATTGAAATCACCGCACCGATCATTGAAGCCCAGCTTTTAGAGACCTTTCTGCTCAATACCGTTGGATTTCAGACCATGATTGCCTCCAAAGCAGCCAGGTGTTTCCACGCCGCCGCCGGCCGGCCGCTGATAGACTTTTCTCTGCGGAGAACCCAGGGCCGGGATGCCGGGATCAAGGTTGCCCGCAGCACGTTTTTAGCCGGGTTTGAGGGGACCAGCAATGTGCTGGCCGGCAAAATATACGGCATCCCCGTCTCCGGAACCATGGCCCATTCTTATATATCCGCCTTTGACAGCGAACTCGAGGCCTTCGCCGCGTATGCCGATACATTTCCGAATCATTCCATCTTTCTGATCGACACCTATAACACCCTTGCAGGCGCCCAAAACGCCGCGGCCGTTGCCAAAGAAATGAAACAAAGGGGACAGGCCCTCATCGGTGTGCGCCTTGACAGCGGAGACATGGCGGGCTTGAGCCGAAAAGTTCGCAAAATCTTGGATGATGCCGGACTTCACGCTGTAAAGATCTTTGCCAGCAGCGGATTTGACGAGTTTAAAATCGCCAAGGTCGTTTCCCAAGGTGCCCGGATCGATGCCTTCGGAGTCGGCACCAAAGTCGGGGTTTCTGCCGATGCGCCCTATGTTGATATTGTTTACAAAATGGTCCGGTTTAATAAGCGTAATGTCAGGAAGCTGAGTCCCGGCAAGAGTACTCTGGCAGGTGAAAAGCAGGTTTTTAGAAAGTCAGATCGAGAGGGGCGCTATTTGGAAGATATCATCGGACTTAGAAATGAAAGCATGCAAGACGGCCGGCCCCTGCTGGAAAAGGTTATGGCAGACGGCAAGATATTGCGCGCACACCCTGCCCTTCAGGCTGTTCAGGAGAGATTTAAAAAGAACTTCTCCTCACTGGATGACCGCTACAAATCGATTGAAGATCATATCGCTTACCCGGTTAAACTCAGCCGCCGCCTTCAAGAACTCCAAAAAACGTCGTAAGCGTTCACAGGTTCAGGGTTACCTCTGAACCCCTGAACCCCGAACAGACTGAACATCGAACATCGAACGTCCAACGTTGAATATCGAATAATGATGTCGCTCCGCTCTGCAATTTAATTTCATTCGTCCTTTTTCTTTCATTCACCATTCGTTGTTGGACGTTCGATGTTCGATGTTCATCCGTCCCTGAATGACTATTTCTTTTTCTTTTCAGCCGTTTTGATACTCGTAACGAAAATCTTAATTAATTCTTCTGTTTCCTCTAAAATATCATTTAGTAGTTCAGGTTTTTTAATTAATGGTACACGCTGAATGAGTTTTAACCATCTCTGGGTTTCCCTAAATTCCTTTAATGATATACGAAGCTTATGGATAAAGTCCTTTGGGGATTCCGCTGCCTGGGCTTCACCATGGTTCGGATAAGGCGAAGTTCCCGATCTTAGCAATTGCCCTGCAACATGGTTGCCTACTCTGGTGTTTGGCAGCTGTTCAACGATCTTTATAATTCGCACCGAATACTCGAGCAACCTTTCTTCCAGGTCATAAGTCTGTTTCTTCATTTTTTCTCATTCACCATTCGATGTTGGATGTTCGATGTTCGATGTTCATCTTTTTCAGTAAACCTTCCACAGTCCATCCGGGGCAAAAAACATTGCACTTATGAACCCTGAACCCCTGAACCCTGAACCTACAACCCCAGGTAGGCCCGTTTAACGTCTTCGTTTTCGAGGAGTCTGTCGGCGGAGTCGGAAAGCGTGATCCGGCCGTTTTCCATTACATACCCTCTGTGAGCAACTTTGAGGGCCAAATTGGCGTTTTGCTCCACAAGCAATATGGTGGTATTGCTTTCCGTATTGATTTTTCTGATGATCTCAAAAATCTGTTTGACAACCAGGGGCGCCAGTCCCAAAGAAGGCTCATCTAATAAAAGGAGCTTTGGTCGGGCCATCAGTGCCCGCGAGATGGCCAGCATCTGCTGTTCTCCGCCGCTGAGGGTGCCGCCGGCCTGGTGCCGTCTTTCGGCCAGGATCGGAAAAAGATCGAAGATATCTTCCATATCTTTTTTGATACCGTCCTTGTCGGTTCTCAAAAAAGCTCCCATATCCAGGTTTTCCAGTACGGTAAGGTATGGAAAAATACGGCGTCCTTCGGGGACCTGACTGATGCCCAGGGAAACGATTTGATTGGCACTCATGGTGTGAATCGGCCTGTCCATGAAATAAACTTGGCCCGACCTGGGCGGGACCACACCCGAAATCGACATAAGGGTTGTGGACTTGCCGGCGCCGTTGGCCCCGATCAGCGTGATTATTTCACCTTCCGAGATTTCCATGCTTACACCTTTCAAGGCCTGAATGTTGCCGTAAAACGTGTTAATATTTTTTAGCTTAAGCATCGATGTCTTCTCCGAGGTAGGCCTTTATTACGGCGGGATTGTTCTTGATCTCCTCCGGCGTGCCCTGGGCGATTTTCCTGCCGTAGTCCACAACATAAATCCGGTCCGAAAGGCTCATCACCAGCTTCATGTCGTGTTCGATCAACAGGATGGAAATACCTTCCTCGTCCCGGATTTTGACAATCAACTCATCAAGTTCCCGGGTTTCCTGCAGGTTCATTCCCGCCGCCGGCTCGTCTAAAAGAAGAATAAAGGGATCGGTTGCCATGGCCCGGGCGATCTCTAAACGGCGCTGGGCACCGTAGGGAAGATTTTTAGCGAACTCATTGACATACGCGTCCAGGCCGATCTTTTTGAGCATGGCATAGCTTTCTTCAACCACCTTTTCTTCTTCCAGCACAGTCGCTCTGTTTCTGAAGATGGCACCTAAAATTCCCGCTGACAGGCGGCAGTGGCGGCCGATCATCACATTTTCAAGCACCGTCATATTGGGAAACAGGCGGATGTTCTGGAACGTGCGGGCCAAACCGTTGGCGGTGACAATGTTGGGTTTCAATCCATTGAGCTTTTTGTGCTTTTTCCCGGGCGGCGCAATCAGCATCTCGCCTTTAGTCGGAGAAAAAAGTCCGGTTATGCAGTTGAAAAATGTGGTTTTCCCGGCGCCGTTGGGACCGATGAGGGCTACGATCTCGCCCTGATAAATGGCCAGATCCAGGTTATCCAGAGCCCGCAGGCCCCCGAAGTCCATGGTCAACGTCTTAACTTCTAAGATAGGTTCCATAATCTTAATCAGAGATTTAGTTCAAAGTCTTGAATTTTATCTCATTTATTTGCAACTTACTGAGTCCAAGCAGCATCGGATGCTGGATTCTGGTCTCTGGATACTGGATACTGGATATTATTAGGAACTTTGGCTATTTACTTAAAAAAATAGAGCGAAGCGATTCCTCGTCTTTATCCAGTATCCAGTATCCAGTATCACGTAGCCTCGCCAATTTGCTCCCGCTTAGGCGGAATAAGATCCTGAGAGGCGAAGTTGCTCTAATGCGCTGCTGTTTTGCGTTCTTCAAACCGATAGATACGCCGCACATCACTGATAATCCCGCCCGGACGAAAGACCATCATGACGACCAGGACGGCACCGAACAGGAGCATGCGATATTCGGAAAACGCCCGCAGGTATTCCGGTAAAAGAATCAAAATCAACGCTCCGAGAATGACTCCGATGATCGACCCCTTACCTCCGATAACGACTACACAGAGAATAATGATCGATTCCCAGATGGTAAAGCTGGCCGGATTGATAAAAGTTGTTTTGGCCGCAAAGACAACGCCGCCCATTCCGGCCCAGGTAGCCCCTAATGCAAAAGCTGTCAGCTTGGTCTTGGTCTTATCGATTCCCATGGCCTGGCAGGCAATCTCGTCTTCCCGCAGGGCGATCCAGGCGCGGCCGATCCTGGAATCCTGCAGACGATTGACCACAAAAATGGTAAACAGGGTAAGGCCGATCATCAGAAAATAGAGATAGATGATGGCACCGTGCAGGGACATTTGTATCCCGAACAGGCTCGGACGGGGGATGTTGGCAATTCCGCTGGGACCGAAGGAGAATTCATTCCAGTTTTCCAGAATAAGTCGGATGATCTCTCCAAACCCGAGGGTGACAATGGCCAGGTAATCCCCGCGCAGACGCAGCACCGGAAAGCCCAAAAGCACTCCGAAAAAAAACCCCATGGCAGCTCCGATGGGAAGCACCGTCCAGAATCCCAACCCGAAATGGTAGTTCAAAAGCGCATAGGTGTATGCTCCCACAGCATAAAAGGCCACATATCCCAAATCGAGCATACCGGCCAGCCCCACAACAATGTTAAGCCCCAGACTGATGACGACATAAATCAGCGCCGTAGTCATAATATTGGTCTGGTACATGGAAAATACAAACGGAAATACGATTGCAAAAACGGCAACCACAATCAGCGCCGGGATATAAAATTTGGGCTCTTTCAAAACTCGCAGGGTGATTGGCGGCTTAACCAGTTCTCCGGCTTCAGCCTTTTTCTTTCCGATTTCCTTGCGTTTGATCAAATAACGCCAGACAAAAGAAAGTAAAAAAATTCCGATGCCCACCATCAGCATGTTTTTCCAGCGCCAGACCACGATATTTTCAATGGTGTTGACCTGGATGACCATAATGGGAAAGGTCAGAAACATGAACCAGATTGATACTAAAATTGATCTTTTTATTTCTCGAGCGCTAATCAATTCGCAAATCCCAACCCGGATAAACCGGAAAAGAAAAAATACCACAGCAGGTTACATTTATGCCGTACGGAATTGTTTTGAAAGATGAACGTCGAACAGACTGAACATCGAACATCGAACGTCCAACGTTGAACATCGAATAATGATGTCGCTCCGCTCTGCAATTTAATTTCATTCGTTTTTTTATTCATCATTCGATGTTGGACGTTCGATGTTCGATGTTCATTTTTTTATAGTCCATCCGTTATCAAAATAACTTAGCACTTATGGGGGTCACACCTTCTCCGTCTCTGCCCGTCCCATAATTCCCTGCGGTCTGAAGATGAGAATAAAAACAAGGAACAAAAAGGCAAAAACATCCTCGTAATCGCTGGAGACATAACCGGTAAAAAAACTTTCGGTCCACCCTAACACCAGGCTCCCTACAACCGCTCCCGGAACGCTGCCGATACCGCCCAGCACCGCTGCCACAAACGCCTTTATACCGGCTAAAAAACCGATATAAAAATTAATCTGGCCGATATGGGAGGCAATCAAAACTCCCCCCAGAGCCGCCGTGGCCGAACCGATAATGAACGTAAAGGAGATAATCCGGTCAACATCGACGCCCACCAGCATGGCCATCTCCCGGTCCTGGGCCGTTGCCCGCATGGCCTTGCCCATCCGGGTAAACTTGATCAGAAATGTCAGCAAAACCATCACCAGGGCCGTTGTTGCGAGGATAACGATCTCCGACGAGCTGACAATATGTTCATAAGGCTCCATGAATTTAAATTCAGGGATAAGGCTGGGGAAGGGCATAAAATCGGATGTCTGCGCCAGAAGCACATAGTTTTGAAGGAACAAAGACATGCCGATGGCACTTATCAGCGCCGACAGGCGGGGAGCACCGCGCAGGGGTTGATAGGCTAATTTTTCGACGGTATAGCCATACGCAGACGAATAAATAACCGCCACAAGGGATGCCAGCAAAATGATGGCAATCTGATTCCAGCCCAACAGCGTAAGAACACTGGCGACAATCAGGGCGGTAAAGGCACCGATCATATATATTTCACCATGGGCAAAATTGATCAGTTCGATAATGCCGTAAACCATGGTATAGCCCAGGGCAATCAGGGCATAAATGCTGCCGCGCGTCAACCCGCTCAAAAAAAGCTCAAGAAAATACTCCATATTAAGTAATTATGTTTTTAGACTCCGGAATGCAATAAATTCAAATTGTTAAGCTACATACCCAGGGCTATAACAAATCAAGGGCAGCCATTCAATGCCTGCCCTTGATAATTATTTTATTCAGATGCTATTTAACTTCGACATATACGCCGTTTTGTACCTGGTACATGGAGAAGCCGACACCGGTAGCATCCCCTTTGTTATCAAAACGGATTTTCCCAATCGGCGTTTCAACATATTCGGTTCTAAGAGCTTTAGAAACAGCACCATAATCCGTGGAACCGGCCTTTTCTATAGCGTTAAGAAGGGCCAGTGTGGCTGAATAAGCCTCGAGGTAGAATGCACCGTGATCTTTCCCGTATGCCTTTTTGTGGGCTTCTTTGGCAGAAATCGCCAAGGGATTCTTTGACACGTCCTTAGGCCCGGTGGCATAAACACCTTCAGCATATTTGCCGGCAATTTTGATAAAGGTGTCATCCTTGACACCGTCGTCGGAAATGAAAATGATCTTCATCTTCTTTTTGCGCATCTGAGTTACAATCTTGGAAGCTTCGGGGTGATATCCGCCGAAAATCACGGCTTCGGCCTTAGAGCGCTTTATTTTCTGAACAATCGCGGAATAATCTACCGCACCCGGGGTAATTCCTTCGTACAAAACAACCTTGGCCCTTTTGTCTTTTTCCAGAAAGCTTTTGGCGAACTCCGCCAGTCCTTTGCCGTAATCACCTTTGTCATGCAGCACGGCGATATTTTTTACCTTCAATACGTCCAGAGCAAAATCGACTTCAAGTTTTGCCTGGGCATCGTCGGAAGCAATGGTACGGAAAAAGTTAGGATAGTCGCCGCTTTGTGTCAGGGCCGGATTTGTGGCCGAAGGAGAAATCGCCAGGATCTTTGATTCTCTATAGATTCCCAGAGCCGCTTTGGTAGCTCCGCTGCAAATGTGGCCGATAACGAACGGAACATTCTGGGACGCCAGTTTGGTGGCCGTATTGTTAGCTACTTCCGGCTTACAGACGTCGTCCTCCACAATCAGCTCAATCTTTTTACCTAGGACGCCGCCTTTAGCATTGATGTCCTTGACCACCAGCTCGGCGGCTTTAACAGTCGGAATGCCGTAAGAAGCGAGGTCCCCGCTGTGGGGTCCGGCAACACCTATCTTGATCACACCGGCGGCAAAGCCCGGTCCAGGCATTGTCATCACCATAAAGGCGGTGATAAAAACCGCAACAAAAAGTTTACCAAAACAATTCTTCATCATAGTATTTTCCTCCTCTGTAATTTTGTTAATAAAACACCCATCTTATGCCAATCTTATAAAGCTATTTATAAAGATATGAAAATGTTGAGTCAAGCTAAAAGAATTACGATGCTTTATTTTCAAAAACAACTTGCTGTTTGATTAAGATATTTGTAATAAAATCGTATTGCGATTTTATAAAACTCCCGCAGCGCCAAACCATCGGCAGCTTCTCTGCGCTATAAAAAGTCACCGACGCGCCAAAACAGCTATGGCGATGGTGCGCAGATGTGAGTTTCGGCCTTTTTACCACTGTTGTTCAAGCTGCGGGATCAATTTAGGTAGAAGATACAAGGAGTCACTCAGCCGTGAAAAAGATAGGGATTGTCGTCAAACCGGATCCTGAGGCTGTTAAGACAGCCGATGGACTTGAACATTGGCTGCGATCAAAAAATATCGATGTGGTCAGAAAAGAAAATTTGCCTCCGCGCCGCACTTTTACAGAAAATGACAGCCCCCTTGCCCCGCCGGACCTTTTCTGCATTTTCGTATTGGGAGGCGACGGCACCTTTCTGAGTGCGGTGCGCTGGATCGGAGATCAGGATATCCCGATCATCGGCGTCAAGTTCGGGGAAGTCGGTTTCTTGGCGGAAACCGCAGCCGAAGACCTGTTTTCTGCTGCTGAAGACATTTTAAATGATGCGTTTACAATAACACCCCGCATGCGCCTCCAAGTCAAAGTCATGCATGCAGACAGTGACCTTGGTTATGAAACCGTGCTCAACGATATTGTCATCAACAAGGGCGCCCTCGCCCGGCTGGCGCATATAGACACATATATCAACGACCATTATATTACGACCTACAGTGCTGACGGTCTCATTGTCGCAACCCCCACCGGATCCACCGCTTACTCGCTGGCTGCCGGCGGGCCGATTGTCCATCCTGAAGTGCCTGGTATTATTATAACCCCCATATGCCCATTTACCCTGACCAACCGGCCGCTGATCGTCTCTGACTCCGCCAGCATCAAAATCAGGCCTGCCAAAAAGTCAACGAATCTGATGCTGACATTTGACGGCCAGGCCGGCTTCGAGATCAATGAAGACCATACCATCATTATCAGCAAAGGACCCTATCCCGTCAACATGATCACCATGCCGGAGCAAACCTATTTTGATGTCCTCAAAGCGAAGTTGAGATGGAGCGGTGGCCGCATCTAGTGTCCATCCATAAATGGCCCTTTTTGCCCTGCTCGGCGTTCTCCGCGGGTTTCCGCCCTCGACGTACTGCCGTACGCCTCGGGCGAAAACCCTTGTGCGGCCTTGATCAGGACAAAAATTGCTCATTTCTGAATTGGACACTAAGTTTTTGGTAACCGTTCAGCCACGAAGACACAAAGAAGGGGGGGGAAAAGGCCGCTACGCTTGAAGGAGCACTTCGTTTGAGGAGCACTTCGTTTGAGGAGCGGCCTGGCGGCCTTGAGGGGTATTGATAAAAAAGTTTTTCCCCCTTAAGCGAAGTGCTCCTCAAGCGCAGCACTCCAGTGACAAATGACTTTTGCATGTAATAATCTTAGTGTCTTAGTGCCTTGGTGGCTGAATTATTACAGTTTTTGCTTTTATCTCAAACAGGTTGCCGTCATAATCCTTTATAAATACCAGCAGCTTATCCCCTTTTGGAATTTGCAGGATTTTTACTCCCATAGAATGACATTTTTTTAAAAACGCTGCCATATCTTCGATTTCAATGCAAACGTGCTCAATCCTTTTATCCTTTTTTGTAGCACCAGAGCTTTCCCGATCACTGATAAAAATTTCAAAATGAAGGTTCTCATCAGCGTAATTTATGATTTCCAATTCTGAATCCAGATCAAAAATTTGTCTGGAAAGCTCGCGGGGAAGAATCTTCGTATTTACTTCTTTTAGACCCAAAAGTTGTTCATAAAACTTATCGCTATTCTCTTTTGAACCGCAGACAAGCGCCACATGTTTGAGAATCATTTTGATTTTTTCCAGCCACAAAGACACCAAGACACGAAGAAAAACATAATAAAATATATTCTTTGTGCCTTTGTGCCTTGGTGGCAAATGTTTTTTGATTCCAGCCTGTCCCGCTTTAAGACTGGGACAATTCGTGCTTTATGGTGTTATAAAGATCGAAGGCTTTATCCGGTTTTTCGTTATTGTGAACCACGGCTCCCACGGCCTGGATCATTGCAATCGGCGCTTCCGACTGGAATATATTGCGTCCCATATCCACGCCGCTGGCTCCCTGCTGAACCGCATTGTAAGCCATAGTAAGAGCATCCAGCTCAGGAAGTTTTTTGCCGCCGGCCATCACAATCGGAACCGGACAGGAAGCGGTAACAGTTTCAAAGTCCTCTTCAATATAGTACGTTTTGATGATATGGGCCCCTAATTCAGCGCAGATCCGGGTGGCCAGCCTGAAGTAACGCGCATCACGAGCCATATCCTTGCCCACGGCGGTCACAGCCAGCGTAGGAATACCGTGACGAATCCCCATATCCACTAAACGCGTCATATTGGTAATCGACTCCTTTTCATACTCAGCGCCGATAAATACTTGCACTGCCATGGCGCAAACATTCAGGCGTATCGAATCCTCTATATCAACGGCAATCTCTTCGTTGGAAAGCTCCTTGAGAATACTGGTTCCGCCCGAGGCCCTGAGAACGATGGGCTTTTTGATAGAGGGCGGCACAATACTTCTTAAGATTCCGCGGGTCAGCATCAGGGAATCAGCGTATGGTGCCAGGGGCAGAATATTGATATCTATACGTTCCAGGCCCGTGGTCGGCCCTTGAAAATAGCCATGATCGATGGCTAACATAACCGTGCGGCCGGATTCAGGACTGAAGATCCGCGCCAGTCTGTTTTTCATGCCCCAATCCAGGGAGTTTGATCCTTTCAGGAAAAACCCTTCGGTCTTCTGCGGG
>NZ_JAZFTO010000324.1:0-13241 GCF_036446775.1 Candidatus Desulfatibia sp. | reverse complement strand
TGATTCTACTGCTTAATTTATTGATATCCATCATCATATTAGTACTCTATGAGCTTTAAACAATAGTTTTTTTCTGCCCTCTCAGCAGAAAGAAAAATATTCATTGTCTTTGCGTCCTCTGCGACTCTGCGGTGAACTATTTTGGATTTTGTTTAGCAGATTTGACGGTTCAAGTCCATAAGTAGTTATACAAATGTTGCGTGATTCGGTATCTGAAATTTCGAGTTTTACACTGACATGTTCCGCTAAAAGTTCTTCATGGAGCCTGTCAGCCCATTCGACGGCCACAATCCCGCTGTTATGCATGATTTCATAAAGTCCAATTTCTTCGAAGTCTATGGGATGGTCGATACGATAAAGGTCGACGTGAAAGAGAGTATGGCGAGCCGGATATTCATTAATCAACGTGTAGCTCGGGCTGGTAACGTAATAATCGTCCGGAACACCCAGCCCGCTGGCAAGGCCCTGGACAAAGATTGTTTTTCCGCTTCCGAGATCCCCGTAGAGGGCGATTACCGTGCCGGCTTGAATTAGTTTACCGATTTTTTCCCCCAGCTGCCTGGTCTCTTCCGGGGAATTGGTGGTTAATTGCAATTTGATGTTAGCAGCGTGCATATTTTAGAAACCACTTTTGTTCCTTAATTGTAAAATTAGTGTATTTTGTGCCAAAACTTTTTTCATTGCCACTAAGGCACCAAGACACGAAGGAAAAATAATAAATATATACTTTGTGTCTTTGTGCCTTTGTGGCAAATATTTTTTGGTTCCGCTTGCCCAGGCTATGTTACGAACTTTTTGATCTGCTCAGGGATGGCATCCATCACCTCGGTCGCCAGAAAGCCAACGGGGCTGATTTTTTGGGCCAGATCATCGGCTGCGGCTCCGTGCAGGTAGGCGCCGATACGGGCGGCTGTTTCCGGAGGATACCCCTGGGCGATGAGACCGGCGATGATGCCGGTCAGCACATCTCCCATGCCGCCGGAAGCCATTCCGGAATTGCCCGTGGGGTTGATAAAGACGCTGCCGTCGGGATGGGCTATGACAGTGCGAGCACCTTTGAGTACCACATGGACATTGAATTCTTCTGCAAAGCCGCGGGCGCAAGTTATCCGGTCCCGCTGCACCTCAGCGGTGGTTGAATTAATAAGCCGGGCCATTTCTCCGGGATGGGGTGTTAAGATCACCGGGATGTTGAGATTTTTAAGCATTCCGGTGTGGCCGGCCAAACAGTTTAAGCCGTCGGCATCAACAACAACCGGTAGCGGGCATTCTAAAAGAATTCTATGTATGAGCTCTTTAGTTGCGGGTGCTGTTCCGAGGCCGGGGCCTAACGCCAGGCATTTTTTGTCGAAAAACAGATCCTGGATGATATCGAACGATGATTCTGAGAGCGCGCCGGCGGCGGTTTCCGGAAGCGGGCAGGTCATGGCTTCAATCACCTGAGTTTCCAAGGCTATGTTTAAGCTTTCCGGTATTCCGAGGGTGACAAGGCCGGTACCTGAGCGCATGGCGGATAAGGCGGTCAGGGCGGCGGCACCGGTTTTGCCGGGTGAGCCTGCAACTATCAGAAGATGGCCGGTATGGCCCTTATGGGCATCCGGCGGCCGGGGCTGAAAAGCCTTGCAAATCGAATCTTCTGTCAAAAGGTGTTGCCGGGGTCCCACTTCATCGGCGATATGAGGGGGTATGCCGATATCGATGATTTCAAGGTGTCCGGTGTATTCTGCACCGGGGTACATGATATGGCCGGTTTTGGCAAATGCAAAGGTGGCCGTGGTATGGGCCCGAACACATACACCGCACGGATGGCCGGTGTCCGCATTCAGGCCGGAAGGTATGTCTACCGCCAGAACCGGTTTGTTTGAATGGTTGATAAACTCAATGACTTCCCTGAAATAGCCCTTTACATCAGACTTCAGGCCGGTTCCCAGGATTGCATCCACCCAGAGGCTCTGATGACGCAGAGCGGTCTGATGTTCTAAGAAAGATTGCTTGTCCGGCATTTCGATCACCCGAACCCCCAAAGGAGCCAGGAACTTGAGGTTTGCGGCGGCATCGCCCTTCACCAACTTTTTGTCGGCCAGCAGATAAACGGTGACAGGGATTCCTTTTTGGGCAAGATAACGCGCTATGACGAAACCGTCTCCGCCGTTGTTCCCGCGACCGGCTATAACGCCGACCTTCTCATTTTTAAGGTCGCCAAATGTATCTAAAAGGATTTGAGTGGCCCCCCGGCCGGCGTTTTCCATCAGAACCATGCCGGGAATGCCAAAAGATTCAATGGTTTTGCGGTCCATTGCCTGCATTTCAGCTGCGGTGACAAGATACATATTTTCTCCAGGTTATAGTGCTTTAACCAAAGCATGCATTTCCTTAACCGCCCTTTCCATGCCCACCAGCACGGCTCTTGAAACGATACTGTGTCCGATACTGAATTCATCGATTTCATGGAGGTCTTTGAAAGATTTTATGGTGTTATAGCACAGTCCATGACCGGCATTGATGCCGAGTCTCAACTTGTGGGCGAGTTTAACGGCATCAACAATGTTGGCAAAGGCCTGGCGTCGTTTGTTATCCGTCTCTACTTCGCAAAATATTCCGGTATGGATTTCGACCATGTCGGTATTGACCTGGTGGGCCAGCTTTATCTGTTCCGGATTGGGGTCGATGAATATACTTACAGTTATACCGCCGTTTTGAAGTTTTCCCACAGTTTCGGCAATAGCGTCTTTGTGCACAATAAGATCCAGTCCGCCTTCAGTTGTCAGCTCTGCGCGCTTTTCGGGCACCAGGGTTACAATATCGGGTTGGATATCGAGCGCAATCCCTACCATTTCATTGGTTGCAGCCATTTCAAGGATAAGCTTGGTTTGAACAATTTTTCTTAAGATTCTGACATCGCGATCCCGGATGTGGCGCCGATCTTCCCTCAGATGAACCACAATACCTTCTGCTCCGGCCAGTTCCGCCAGGACAGCTGCGGCTACCGGCTCAGGGTAGTTGATTTTCCGGGCCTCTCTTAAGGTTGCGACATGGTCGACATTTACAGCTAATCCAGCCATCTGTGAACCTCCCTGTTTGATGAATTCGTAAAAAGTCGAATTCATCACGTTTTAGGCTTTTATAATCCTAAGTACATGTATTTGTAAATACGATGACGTATTTAAAGTTGGTTTCAGGTGTCAGGTGTCGGGAATGGAAATCGCTATAGCCGAAACCTGACACCTGAAACCTGAAACCTAAATATGTATCGTTTTAATATGCAATACGTCACCGAATTTACGAATTAGAGCACTAAGGCTTATTAATTAGGTTTTAGGTTATGGTTCTACATTTATTTACAAATGATTAAATCATCAACTATTCTCCAGTAGTTTGATTAGTTCATTGCTCTTTTCTTCCATTTTGCGCGCTTGCTGTTTGCTTTCTTCATGATCGTAGCCAAACAGGTGCAGGATGCCGTGCACCAGAAGTTGCGTTAAACGTTCCGGCATGCTGATGCCTGAGTTTTCCGCCTCGCTTGCAGCAGTTTCAACGGAAATAACAACATCGCCGAGAAGCTGCGGGGTCAAATTTGAAAATTCACCCTGGCGCATGGGAAAGGCGATAACATTGGTAGGGCCGTGTCGATTGAGATATTTTCTATTCAGCTTCGCTATCTGCGGATCATCAACGACAAGCAGGGAAAGTTCTCCATCAGGACAGTCCAAGGCGCTTAAGACGGCCTGGGCTTTTTGCTTTATTTTCTTCAGAGATATCTTGTATCTGTTTTGGCGGTTGTCGATCAGGACTCCCATTTTTTCCCTTTCCGTTATTCAAGAAGGCTTGCTCGGGGTATTCAACGCGGTGGTGGTAAATTCCGCTTAATATTTTGATAAAACTTTTAGCAATGTTATTCAAGTCTTTCAAGGTCAGTTCACAATTGTCAAGCTGACCGTCCGAAAAAACCTTGTTGATCAGGTCCTGCACATGCTTTTGGATTCTGGAAGGCGTTGGATTGGCCATGGTTCTTGAGGCGGCTTCCACAACATCCGCCAGCATGACAAGACCGGCTTCCCGGGTCTGGGGCTTGGGACCGGGGTATCTGAAGTCCTCAATTTTAACGGCATCCTCTCCTCTTAGCTTTTTAGCTTTTTCATAAAAGAAGCTGATAAGGCTTTTTCCATGGGATTGTCTGATGGTGTCAATAATTGTTTGCCCCAGCTTGTTCTGCTTTGCTATTTCTACACCGTCTTTGATGTGAGAAATCAGGATAAGGCTTGACATGGACGGTGCCAGCTTATCGTGTCTATTGATACCGTCGATCTGATTTTCAATAAAATACAGCGGTTTGTTGATTTTGCCGATATCGTGGTAATATCCGCATACTTTGGCAAGCAGGGAATTGGCTCCGATTTCAGCCGCCGCCGCTTCGACCATGGAACCTACAATTACAGAATGATGATAGGTTCCGGGAGCTTCTATCATCAGTTTGCGTAGAATGGGTTGATCAAGGTTAGCCAGTTCAAGCAGTTTAATATCCGTGGTATAGTCAAAGGCGATTTCTACCAGCGGGGCGATACCGGCGGTAACGATCCCTGCGCCGATACCACCTAAAAACGCAAAGGCCCAGTCCCACAGGAGTTTAAAACCCGCCAAATTCGCCATATAACCACCTATTGCCGTTACCAGGACCACATTTAACAGGCTGAGTTTTAAGCCTGCCTTGATAAAGACTTTACGCTCCCGGCAGCTCTGCATCCAGTAGGCTGACATGGAACCGCTAATCAAAAAGTATATAAAAATATCAAACCTGTTTTGAAAGATAATTGCCGTTCCGATGGCGAGGAGCATGGCAAAGGGGATGGCAAGGTCAAGTCCCACAAACAAACAAACGGTCATGGCGCCTGCCGCCAGAGGAATACCGAAAGCTACTGATGAAGCGGATATGCCGAAGGATGTATAATGGCCCATCGCTTCAGATAAAGATGCCGATATTCTGGCAATGAAAAAAAAGGTAATAAGTACACTGGCAATGAACAGCAAGTTTTTGTTTTGATTACGATCTATTTGGTCCCGATGCTTAAAATGGAGCATATATGTCATCAAAAGAATGCTAAAGATAATCAGGGCGGCACCGATACTGCTTGCCAGCATCTGTTCGCTTTGTATCCTGTCCTGGGAAGTTTTCAGTTTTAAAAGCTGTATTTTGGTAACCCTTTCACCTTCGCGCAAAAGCATTTCTCCGGCCTTTATCTTGTAAAGGCTCGGCTTGATTTCTAACGCGGCTTTTTGCTTGCGTTCCTCGGTTTCGCTTTTGTTTAAGGTTATATTGGGTTGTATGAACTTTTGAGCAAAATCGACGATCAGGTTTTTTATGGTATAATTCTTATTTTTAAGAAGGGGCTGGCCGATAATTCTGACCATGGTTTGGGCCTGGTCGAGACCGTAAAAAAGCTTTAGTTTGTTGACGATTCTTTCTGTTTTTGTTCCGATATCCTTTAAAACTATCCCTTTATCAATTTCTCTAAGGAGGAGTTCTTTGTTGGTTACCACGCCGTTATTTAAAATTTCTGTTGTAATTTTGATGATGAGATCTGCGATTGTTTCGGAAAAAGACTCATTCTCAAGAATTTTATAGGCACCATCGCTGACGGTAATGCCGATTTTTTCTTCAAAGTCAGGCTTCATCTTCCGGATATTTTCATAAATCAATTTTTTCCTGTTGCCGGATTGAGCTGCGCCGGTCTTGGCCGGTTCGGATGTATTTTCGATTTGGCTCTCTTTTTCAGGTTCGGCAACCGCCCGAAGATCGTCAAAAGCTGTTTTAACATTGCGGCTGATTTTAGCAGCCAGGCCGGCGTCATGATCGTAAACCGTTAGTACCATTTCCCCCGCTTCACGACGCTTGGCTTCCGTGGAATCATGATCTTCGATTAAAAAATCTTTGGTGGCCTTGACATCCTTTTCAGCAACATCTCCCAGTTTATAGATACGGGTTTTAATAACCAGATTCGGGTAGAGAAAAATGGTAAACACTATGGTAACACCGATAAGAATACCCCAGCGAACATAACTGTTGGAGCCGAAAAACTTACTGAACAAGATTTTGCTTTTTTCTGTAACCATAAGTCTCGGAATCCTATACCGCTTTGGGTGCAGCCCCTAAGTTCTCCCTGCTTGCTTCCAGATCTTCATAGGCTTTGATAATTTTCTGGATCAGTCCATGCCGGACAACATCGTTTTTGGAAAAAAAGATGATTTTAATACCATCTATGCCCTGAAGGATATTTTTGGCTTCAATCAGCCCTGAAGGCTTGTCAGACGGAAGGTCTATCTGGGTTATGTCTCCAGTGATGACAGCTTTGGAGTTGAATCCTATGCGTGTTAAAAACATCTTCATCTGTTCGGAAGTTGTATTTTGGGCTTCATCCAGAATGATGAACGAATCGTTTAAGGTTCTGCCCCGCATAAATGCAAGGGGCGCTACTTCGATTATACTCTTTTCAATCAGGTCCGACACCTTTTCAAAGCGCATCATATCGTGAAGCGCGTCGTAAAGGGGTCTTAAATAGGGGTCAACCTTTTCGGCAAGATCTCCGGGCAAAAAACCCAGCGTTTCACCCGCTTCGACCGCCGGACGGGTAAGAATGATGCGGTCAACCTCTCCTTTGGAAAGGGCTGAAACCGCCATGGCCATGGCCAGATATGTTTTGCCGGTACCGGCCGGCCCTATTCCAAAAACCATGTCGCAACTGCGTATGGCGTCAATATATTCCTTCTGCGCAAGGCTTTTGGGAACTACGGAACGCTTTTTTGAATTAACGTAGACCGTATCCAGAAAAATGTCTTTTAGTTTGATATTATCATCCGCGCTGAGAATCCTGACGGCATAATCGACATCATTGGGGTAAATCGGAAATTTTTCTTTTAACAAGCCATACAGCTGATTAAGTACATTTTTTGCCAGGTCGGCAGCAATACGGTCCCCCTGAATAAACACCGTGTTGCCTCTGGCATGAATGGCGATATCTGTAGCATCTGCAATCCTTTGCAAATTGCTGTTATAGTCACCAAAAAGCTGCTTCGCCATATCATTGTCAGGAAAAGTTAATCTGGTGGGTTGGCTGTCTGAATTATCATCCATAATTAATTTTTCTCATATCATAACTTCCAAAGTGATTGCAAACTACAATTTTCAGGCACAAATCAAAAAGAAAAACACCTTGACTCAAAAAATATGCTCTGCTAATTTAAAAGGCTAATTTGTTTTCTTAAATTTATATATGTTTTCGGGTAATTAAGTTCAATATTATTCTTTTTGTTTATCTAATTGAGATCAGCGTGCAGCCAACGCTATGAAGATGTATTATGAATTTTTTTGATATTATAATTATAATAATTTTAGGTTTTGGTGTAATAAGAGGTGTTTTCAGAGGGCTTATTAAGGAATTGGCTTCTATTATCGGTGTGCTGGGCGGCTTTTATGCCGCTTACAGTTATTATATGGTGCTTGCAAGACTCTTATCAAGGTGGATATCGAATGCTGCATATCTTAATATATTGAGTTTTTTAATCATTTTTTGTGGAATTTTAATCATTATCAGTCTCCTGGGCGTGGTCATCAAATATGTCCTTAATATCGCCTTTTTGGGCTGGGTTGATCGCATTTGCGGAGCCGGGTTCGGCATTATCAAAGGGATACTGATTGCCTCGGTACTGCTGATTACCCTCACTGCCTTTCTCCCCAGGAATGCACCTGTCATCAAGAATTCCATGCTCGCCCCCTATGTTACCTTGGTTTCCGAAAAAATGGCTAAAATTGTTTCCAAAGATATGAAGCGTAATTTTACAGCCAAACTAGCGGAACTTAAAAAAGCCTGGAAAAAAATGAAATAATGGGAATTGACGCCGTACTCAAGCTGATAGAAACGTTAAGAGGACAAGACGGATGCCCCTGGGATAAGCAGCAGACTCCCAGGACCCTGACGGTTTACCTGGCGGAAGAAGTATACGAGTTGATCGACGCCATTGAATCGGGAAACCCCGATGATGTTTGCGAAGAGCTTGGCGATGTACTGTTTCTTATCATTTTTATCGCGCATCTTTATCGCGAGATGGGACATTTTGATATTAAAGACGTAGCTGCCGTAAATACCGAGAAAATGGTTCGCCGCCATCCTCATGTTTTTGGCGCTGGCAAAGTTGCCGGCACTGAGGAGGTACTTGAACAGTGGCATAAAATTAAAATCAAAGAAAAGAATAATGTTCCCAAAACGTCGATGTTAGACTCGATTCCGGCCACGCTTCCGGCCTTAATGCGCGCTTACAGAATTTCAGAGCGTGCTGCCAAAACAGGATTTGACTGGAATGATATTGCGGGTGTCATCCAAAAAGTCGAAGAGGAATGGGCTGAATTCAAGTCCGCATTGACAGCGGACCGTCAAACCGGGGAAAACCGGGAGCGGACAGACCTGGAGTTTGGCGACGTTCTTTTTACACTTGTAAATGTCGCCCGGTTTGCGCATATCCACCCCGAAACAGCGCTGACGGTTTCTACCAAGAAATTTGAAAAACGCTTTAAGCATATGGAAAAGGTTATTTTAGAAAATCAGCAAAACATAGCATCCGTTTCCCAAGAAGAGAAAGAAAAACTGTGGGATGAAGCTAAAAAAATATTGGGTTAGAAAAAGAAATGAGTGCTAAAAATTATTTACTTATACCCTACCTGAGTTAAAACTCAATGTGTCAGTTGTTTGTTGTCCGTTGTCAGTTGTAAATCTAACTCGGTTTATCCGGCGTTATGATAACGCTTTGGCTGAAGATTTATAAATCAAGACTTTAATTTCTCTAAATTAGCTACGGACAACGGACAACGGACAACGGACAACGAGCGTTTCGCTCGATTAGGGTTATAGATATCAAGCCGGAATTTTCAGGCTGCATAGGCGGCATTATAGATCCGGATGAAATTCAGGTGACTTTCAAAGGCGATCTCCGCCAGGCGATCATAATGGAAAAAGGCGGCCTCCATGGCATCGTCACCGGCAATAAGGGTGCCGCTATAACTTTTTACCAAATAGCCGACCATGAGAACGGTATGATAAAGAACGCTGGGGTTGGCATAAACTCCTAAGAGCATTTCGATCCGGCCCGCAAGCCCGGTTTCTTCTTTAAGTTCCCTTAAGGCCGCCTGTTCGGGCGTTTCGCCAAGCTCCATGAATCCGCCCGGAAGACACCAGAATCCTTTTTTAGGCTCGACGCTGCGTTTGACCAGCAGCACTCTGCCTTTGCTGTCCACAACCACCAGGCATGTGGCCGGTAGGGGGTTTTCATAAATTGGTTCTTTGCAGCGGTTGCAAAAAAGACGCAGGGCACCTTCGCAAAACTTTTCGATTAGTCCGGTCCCGCAATAATGACAATTTGTTTTTTTTCGCATTAATCGTCGAAATCTCCCTCCGGCCCCTTGTCGGAAACTATTGTCTCTGCCCGCCTGATAATCTTTTCAGAAGTCCATTCAGCGGGATCTTCAATTCGGGTGGCTTTGGGCCCCGGATCATATGTTCCCGCCGCGAGGATGGCTTCAATGGTAAGCAATGCCGTATCCTGGGCGTTAAGTACATTGACAAGCATATTATAAACAAAGTCTTCGACTCGTTTGACCATCCGCTCCCTGATCGGCTGGGCCTGTCCTAAAAGTTTGTTTTCAAAGGGAAGGTTGAGTTTCTTATAATTTCCGCCTTTAAGCTCCTGCGCCTGGGCATAGGCAATCATTTCAGCCCACATCTCTTCCGTAACACCCTGGTCTTTAACCTTGATAAAGTTGCCGGCATCGTCAAGGATAGCATTGCCATAGTCATTGACTTCCAGGCCCCAGGAAATCATCTGCAGGGCTGTGGCGACATTAGCTTTGGTGGTACGGGTCTGGGCGGCAATTGCTCTCAACCTGTCAGAGCTGTTGCCCGAGGTGCCGTGCTGGGCGCCGGAAATGTTATAGTTTGCCAGCGCTGCATGGATTTGGGCGGTTAAATCTATCTGGATACCCTCATCGCTTGCTTCAATACCATGGGTTGTACCGTTGTTCAAAGCGATCCAGTCCGGAAAAATATCATGAGCGTTCAGGCCCTGTATCAGAAAAAGGGCTTCTTCCACGGTGGAAAGACCTGCTGTGCCCTTAATCTCACCGACTTCGGTTTCAAGGCCGGCCCATTGAGGAACAAAAGGGTTGAGTTCCAGATTGGCCAGCAGGTTCTGGTCATCGGGCAGATGGGATGCATCGATGGCAATGGATGTCAGGCCGGCTTCAAAGAGTGTTGGGATTTCCATCTTTGCGGCTTCGATATCGGCGGAATTCTTGATGCCGTAATGATCGGCGTGGATAGCCACCGGAATGGTAATGTCCATTTCATTGCACAAGGCATCGACTTGCCTGGCGATGTTCCAGTAATTTACGGCGCAATAGGCGTTGCTCCCGCCTTCCGACTTGGCAATTTCGATAATAATGGCGGCATTTGCCCTTTGGGCGGCACGCAGGGCGCCTTTAATCACAAAATTATTGCGACCGTTGGCGGCCATGGAGATGGCATTGCCCTTGGCGAACATAGCCCGGTCAATATACTTTCCGCTGACGATCAGTGCTCTTGAGTTCGGAAAAAGCTTCGCCACGTTCGGCGGCCGGCCAATCTCGAGAGCCTTTTCAAAGTCTGCTTGCTTGCCGAGGTTTTTTTCAGACATGGCTTAACCTCCTTAATTGTAAAATTTGTGCATTTTTTGGTAAAATTTTTTTCATTGCCACTAAGACACCAAAACCGTTACCGGTGAACAGTTATCAGTGGGAAGTGATCAGTAAAGGTAAACTGATAACCGGTAACTGACATTAGTGTCTTTGTGCCTTAGTGGCCAATATTTTTTGGTTGCAGCCTGTTTGCGTTAGGTTTTATTGTTGTAAGTCCTTATATCGTTAAGAATTTCAAGAATCTCCTGTTTGTAAGTATGCGGAGCGTATAACTGCCCCCACCCTTTTTGAACCTGAAACAGACCGTCATAGGCCGTATCATGGTATGAGCGAATGCGGTGGGGAATATTTTGTTCGGTCAAGATGGATTCGATCACCTGTGCTTCGATGATATTTTCCAATACGGCAACATCAACAAAATCCTGTTTGTGATTTGCATTCATAATATAAACCCATTATACAATCGCTGCGCGATTCTATGTTCGGGCTAAAAACGATCGATCAATTTATCAATCAAAAAAGTACTCTCGCGCATGGCCTGCTCGCTAAAAGAGCCGAACCAGTCTGCGATTTTTTTAAATTCAGCGCAAAACATCTCTTTATCACCCTTTTCGATCATGGAAAGATTTTCTGCCATGGAAGCCAGATAATTTTTCAGAAGAACGCGCCGTTGAGGAGAAGCAAATATGATTTCAGCGTATAATAAGGGGTCTTGGTCGAAAAGCCGTCCCACCATTCCCAGCTCAAGGCGATAAATGGGACTGGAAAATTCGAGCGTGCGCGCCAGATCGATATTGTGGCGGCACAAAAACTGACCAAACGCGAAAGTTGCAAAATGCCGCAGCGCCTGAACGATGGCCATAATATCATCGTGCTCTTTGGCATTTACCTCCAGGGGAATGCAGCCCCAGATGCTGAACTGGTCGATCAACCATTGGCAATCCTGGTGATCCCTGCCGGGAGTGACCACAACGAGCTGTTTATCCATGGTTGAAGTGGCCGGGCCGAATAGTGGATGCAAACCGACAACCGGTCCTTGATGAGCTTCCAGCATGGCATTTAAAGGTGGTTGCTTGATACTGGTAATATCAGCCAAAACACAATCAGCGGGCAGATGCGGACCAAGTTTCAAGGCCACTGCGCCGGTTATCTCAATGGGCACACTGATTATCGCCAGTTGAATGCCGGTGCACAGTTTGCCGACATGCGGCCAGTCGTCTTGATCCAAGATGCGTACTTTGTAACCGGCATCGGAAAACCATTGCTGAAAGTATTGTCCCATGCTGCCTCTGCCGCCTACGATTAGAACGGTGGCACCGTCACGGACGCCTTTTTTAGCCAGTCGAGCTGTTTGTTCCGCCCTGGATTGGCGCAGGATAAGCCGGTAAAGTTCTTCAATGTAATCCGGGTCGAGTCCGGCATCGTCTCCCTGAATACGCCTGTCGGAGATCAGGTTTTCTTCCCGTGCCGGATGGTAGACTGGAATATTATATGTTTTTTTCAGGGATAATACACTCTGGACCTCAACTTGGCGTTTTGCAAGCAGAGCGACGATTTGACGGTCGATGGTGTCGATTTGCCGCCGCAAATCTTCAAGTTTTTGCTCGGTATCGCTGCCGGCTTTATTTTCTGTCGATAACCGGGATGGTTGCTTTGAATGATCAGTTTTCATTATAATGCTTAACACCTCACATACCATAGAAGCTATTAAAAAAATGCAAAGTTTTTTGTCCGCGACTCCTTATCTTTGAACTCATATCATTTTCATTGAGCATTTGGCAAGGGCAGTGATTCTTGGTAAGAATTTATGCAAATTTCCAATTAGTGCCCATCCATAAATACATTTGAGCACTAAGTAGTTTCCGATTCAGAAATGAGCAAAATGGTAAAAAGCCTTATTTGCTACAGCTCCGCAAACGGAAGAGCCGACACACCTTTACCTATCGGAAGGGCAACCTCTCCAGAATGCATCATGTACCCGGGCATTGCCTTGTCTCCCAGGCCCTTTCGGAAAACCTTGACGGCTGAAGCCATGGCCGGGAGTGGAGTGGCTGAGAGTTTTATCTCGATGGGCACAAGTTTGCCGCCAGTCTCGACCACAATATCCACCTCAGTTCCTGCCATGGTCCGCCAGAAGTAGACCTGCGGATCAATGCCGCGATGCGTAAGGGTCTTTACGATCTCGGAAAGCACCGTGGTCTCCATGAGCATCAGATTTTGTGAACCGGTCAACAGATACTGCCCTCTACGATCCCGGTCGGCATCAATTTCCTTCCCGACAGGCAACTATTGCCAGGTTGCCCCATTATTCCATTACCCCATCTGGCATTTATGGACATCCCGCAAGTCCTCGCAAGTCCCGCACATTCAAACAGGCAACACCAAATCCCAATAAGCTGCTGATCGGTCATCAAGAATGCCTGGTAGGCGATTATTCAAGGCATGACGAAACTGCTGGTCGGTAAAGTATCGGCGCATAACCGGAATATCAGTATCCAGGCAATATTGCATGAAGTACACAAGAAAG
>NZ_JAZFTO010000323.1:0-6623 GCF_036446775.1 Candidatus Desulfatibia sp. | reverse complement strand
GCCGAAAGGCCTCGAGGTCGAACGATTGAATATTGGAATTTGAAATTTATTTGTAATTTGGTGCTTGGAATTTGTGATTTTAGACACAAAACTCCAAGGCAGAGCCGGAGAACTCTAACCTATCCCAGAAGACCAGGTTTTTCAAGGAGTAAATAAAACCAATCAAACGCTTCACAACACCCCATCAGAATCCAGCTTGGCATCAAGCATACAGGCCTCTTTTCTTGTCGAAAGAATAACTTCCCATGTATGTTTTAATTTGTCAATATCTTCGACTTTACCCAGTGCCCATAAACAACCGCCGGCGCCGGCACCTGTAAATCTGGCACCGCAGTTGTTTGCCATGGCGGACTCAACCAGCTCCACCCCCATCTTGTCAAGCACCTCGGGGGTCATCCTTCTCCTGATGGCCGTTTCCCTGTTCATCGCTGAACAGGCATCTTTTATGTCTTTCTGTGCCAGCGCCTCTGCAAATTTCTGGGTACATACTACGATTTCTGCCCAAAGTCCACGATACTTTCCTGCAAGAAACTGCCGCACCCATTTTCCATTCACATCGCTGGACTCGTGCGGTATACCGCAGTACGCCAGCAACAGATGCTGTTCAAAGCCCTTTAATTTATTTTTTTTGATAAGGGTCTTCTTTCTAAACAAAGGTCCTTGATGGCTTCCCGGCCAGTACCATACGTTAGCACCGCCATATGCTGCGGCCAGCTGGTCTTGAAACCCGCACGGTACACCGGCCACACTGGCTTCAAGTACATGGGCAAGCAAAGCTGTTTTTGGTAGGGAAATCGGTTTTTGGCCTGATTTTTGCAAAATCTTTGAAAATGCCGCAACAAGGGCCACGGCCGCCGCGGATGAGCCCCCCAAGGCGCTGCGTGGAGGCGATGACGATTCAATATCGACATGCACGCCTCCAGCCCTGAAGTAGGCGGCCACGGCAAACATTAGCCCGAGCGGATGATCAAATGGGGTTTGATCGATCGGATACTCAGCGGTTTCAAACCCCTTTGAGGACACCTTGACAATACCCTGATGATAAGGAAGAAGGCGCACACGCGTCCTCAAATCGACGGCCATATTGACGGTGCACGGCTTAAGGTGTTTCAGTGGATAATAAAACGTACTGATATCGAGGGTTCCGCCCATATCAATCCTGCACGGGGCCGAGGTTTCAACCGGCGATTCTTCCAGCACTTTTCTCATCGATGCAGCCATATATTTACCCTAAAGTTGCATAAAATTATGTATTCGATTTGTGCCGTTACAACGAAAACCATTGCCAGTATTGGCTGATTCTGGATACTGGTTCCTGGCCTCCGGCTCGTAGAGAGCCTACGCCTCGGAGAGATACTGGATGTTTTTGGACTTCACTATTAGAGCATTCCTGAATATCCAGCATCTAGTATCAAGCATCCAGCATCGATCTCGTAAAAGCGGCTGCCTTACGCCTATCCTCATAGGTAGTTATACAGATTAATGCAACGTTAGTTTATTTCCGTATCTGCTTTAGAAACGTTAAGCTCCGAAGCTCCTTGCCGATATGGTAAGGTACAAAGGCCTCCAAAAAGGCCTGGCCTTCTTTTAAAGCTTGAGCAGTAAATCTGATCCGGCCCGCCCTGGTTAAATCTCCGTTTTTGACCCAAAGAAGCTGTTTGATGGTTCCTTTTGAAAGATATATCTTCCCTGAAGCAACAGGCGCACAGCCGTTGCAGACAAGACCTCCTTTTTTCAGGTCAAAGACAAAACTATTTTCATTGATCCCATCGATTTCATTACGGCAGCTGCCGCAATACCTTAAATTCGGTTGCAAACCGGATATTGTCAAAAATCTTAGCTGAAAGAGGATGGAAAGCCCCGCTACGGACATGCGTCCATGATCGAGTTCTCCGAGAATGTACTTGAACAGGTAGTAAAGCTGATCCAGCTTTTGGCCCTCTTCCGTCCATTCATTTATCAGTTCAGCCCAGTAGCTGGCATAGGATGTTTTGATAATATCGGATCGGATACCGGCAAACGGGTGCTTTAAGGCGGCCTCCTGTAAAACCGGCATACCTTTTCCCCGCCCCTTGCCGAACACTATATCTAAGACGGAAAAGAGATCGAGGATACCGGCAAAGCGTTTGGTGCTCTTTTTGGCGGATTTCGCAATTACTGATTTTTTACCTTGTTTTAAAGTAAAAAATGTAAGGATGAGATCATAGTCTCCAAAATCGACGCGACGCAGCATGATGGCAGGCGTTTCAAAGCTCGACATCTATTCATATACCCAATAGAGTTGTAGCGATCCAAAAATAAAAATAAACGCTGACGATATCGATCGCTGTCGTCACAAAAGGGCCGGTAGCTACGGCAGGATCGACATTTATCCTTGCAAATCCCATGGGCACTATGGAGCCTACCAGCGCCGCCACGGCCATGGAAGATATCACGGCCAGGCCCACAGACACGGCTACCATCGGCGTACTGTATTGAAGCTGGGCTACCAGACCGATCATAAAGCCATAAAATACACCCAGGATAAGCCCGACGGAAAGCTCTTTAAAAACTACCGCCCAAATATCCCTTATGTTAAGGCGCCCTGTAGCCAGACCACGCACAACAATGGTAGAGGATTGGGTACCGATATTTCCACCCATACCCATGATGACGGGGATAAAGGCTGCAAGATAAGCAAATTTCTTTATACTCCCTTCAAAATGACTGATAATAAAAAATGCAATGATGCCGCCGATACAGCTTGCAAACAGCCACGGCAAACGAATCCTCGTGCTTCTGATAACAGACTGTGTTTCCACAAACTCTTCGCCGACGCCGGCCATTTTTAAAATATCTTCGGTGGCCTCTTCTCTGAATATGTCAATCACATCGTCCACGGTGACGATACCCACCAGCCTATTGGTCTCATCCACCACCGGTACTGCCAGGATATTGTAGCGGGCCACTATTTTGGCTACTTCTTCCTGATCCATGCTGGTTTCAACGGAAAACACATCGGTTGACATGAAATCTTTAAGACGCTTTTCAGGCGGCACAACCACGAGCTGTCGCAAGGAACTGACACCTACCAGCTTGCTGTATTCATCCACTGCATAGAGATAAAACGGCATCTCCACATCCAGGTGTTCTTTTTGCAGTGATTCGATCGCCTCTCTGGCAGTGGTCTCCTCTCTTAAGGCGACAAAATCCGGATTCATAATACCGCCGGCCGTATCATCATCGTAATGCAACAGCCCTTCAACCTCTTCGGACCCCTCCTTCTCCATCATTTCAAGAATAGCATCAGACTTCTGCTTGGGTAATTGTCCGATCAGGTCGGCCACATCATCGGTAGGCATGTGATCCAGGACTTCCACGATTTTATCCAGTTCGATGCCTTCAATGAGTGCCAGGAAAGCGCCTTCATCGAGTTCGCTGAAAAGGATACCTTGCTGTTCTATATCATCAATCATCGCAAAAAGCTGGAGCTGTTGAGCAATCGACAACGAACGAAATACTATAGACAGGTCCGCCCCATGTGTCTTGTTTACAATCTTGCGAAGATGGACGGTTGCATCGCGTCTCAGCAGTCTCGTGATGCTATCTACTAGTATCCTTGTGCGGTCATTATGCATATTATCACTATTGAGACCTTTGAAAAATGTTCAATTTACGGAATCTGGAGATTCACGACCTGGCCGCTCTTTCCCAATATCTCGACGGGTTTTCCGTTTAAGGTTACTTGAACGCCGGCAGCATTCCCGATCAATAAATTATATCCGGAAGATGCTTCAAGCTCTAACAGATCACCAGATTTCAGGCTATACTCCCTGGCGCTCTGACCATCGATCTCTATTTTCAGCCATGTCTTATCAACGCCGACAATCTTCAGCAACATTTTTTCTGCAGTTTGTTCACGCTTTTCCACCGCAAAATTCGAAACCTGCAAATCCTTGGGGGAAGTATCACGATGAATTTTATCAGGCACTTGCAATTCCGAATTATCGCCGGAGGGTCTGTTATGCACCAAGGATATTACAATTACGGACAAAACGATAATACCGGAAAGCACCCCTAAAGACAGAAACAGACGTGGCCAATATGCTTGATCCGATCTTCTCAAATCGGCGTCAAAGTCTTCAGTTTCCTGAAAATCAAGCCGGCTTTCCAGATAACGTTTAACAACCTCATCACCATCCGCTTCAATTGCTTGGGCGTAAGCCCGCAAAAAACCCTTTACAAAAACTTCAGCAGGCAGCCGGTCATGATCTTCCTTTTCAATAAGAAGGAGATAATTAATCCCGATTTTGGTTTCCGCTGAAACATTTTTAAGATCGATTTCTTTTGCAAGCCTGGCGGCCTTGAGATAACGCCCAAATGAAAGAGAGTTTTTATTCGCAACCATAGTCTAAGCAACAAACTGTCTCAGATTATTTTATTGTTTTTATGTGTGCGTGTTCACGAAGTTCTTCAAGCCATGCCTGAAACCTTTCGTCAACAATCTTGTCAAAGAGAATTCTTTCAATTTCGGGTGTTACTTTCTCTAAAGGCTTGGCCGGTGTCTGTATAACCTCCTGGACCAAAAAAATCTGATAGCCATGATCCGTATCGAGCACAGGGGTCAGCTCACCGGCCTTCAGATCTTTAACGGCCTCTCGCAAAGTCGGTGAGAGTTTATCAAGAGCGAACAATCCCAAATCACCACCTTCAGAGGCCAGCGGTGATTCAGAGTATGCAGCCACCATGTTTTCGAAAGGCTCCCCGTCCTTTATCTTGGCAAGGACAGCTTCCATTTCTTCTTTAACTCGACGTTTCTCTATCTCATCAGCCAAGGGAGAGACTATCATCAGGATGTTTCTGAGATGATACTTTGTCTCCCCGCCATACTTTTCACTGTGGCTATCATAATAAGTTTTTATATCCTCATTAGTAATTACGATTTTTGATTTTATTTCACGATTAACCAGCCTCACCCTGAGCAGCTGCTCCTTCAGCCGCTCACGATACTCATCCATGGTTAATCCTTCCGCGCTCAATCCCTCCCTAAACTCTTCGTCCGTATAATAATTGATTTCTTTAATACGCTCAATCGTCTTATCGACTTCTTGCTCGCTCACGACAATATTAAAGCGTTTTATCTGTTGATCTTCAATCTTTTCGTCAATAAGTTTTCTAAGAATTTCTTCCCGAACCTTAAAGAGCATTTTACGCTCTTTATTAGAAGAGTACCCTAATCCCTTGACCCTCTCGGCATATGGCTGCAATGACTGGTTCAGCTCATAAAGTGTAATGATATCATTGTTAACTACAGCAACAATCCGATCAACGGTTTCGGCGCCTTCTGCTCCGGGTATTAAATAGAAATTGAACGTACACAAAAGAAAAGTGTATAATAACACCAAAGCCGAATGTTTAACTATTTTTTGAAAATATCTAACTTGCATATTGATATCAATTCTTCCCGTTTTGTTTACGTTCATTTAGTACCTATCTATCAAAATCACATCATATTTGCGAAGGATTTATCTAACAAAATATTTTCGCCACCAAGGCACCAAGACACGAAGTTAAATTATAATAGACAGTTGTTCTTTGTGTCTTGGTGCCTTGGTGGCTATTCTTTCTCTCCGAGGCGTAGGCTCTACGAGCCGGAGGCCGGTTTATCCGGGTTAGGTTATTATTTATTAGCCGGTTATCTTCTCAAGCTGCACTTTGTTAACTTCAATCGTGTATTTTTTTTGAAGTTTTTTAATCCACGATTTGTATGCTTCTTCCAACTTTTTCCTGCGCAAATTGGTTATTATTATTTCATTAATATTTTTTGATCTGTCTTCAAAGTCTGAAGTTAACCCGTCTCCTTTGTAATATCCCTCATAGTATTTAGATATTTCTTCAGGAGTAATGGTGATTTTTCCGCTTAACTCTTCGTTAACCACCTTCTCTATGAGCAAGCGTTTCTTTAAGCCTTCCTCCCAGGCATTATAAGGCACAGCATACTCAAGCAGCGTCTGCTCGAAAAGATCCTCGGGATAGTCTTTTTTTATATCTGAAACAGTTTTTTCAACTTCCAACTTGGATGTTTCTAACCCAAGCTCTTGAGCTCTTTCCAAAATAAGCATCTGCTCTGTCAGCTGATTTAAAAGCCTTAACCGTAATTCCCTTAAAGCAACCGGGTCCTGCATTACATTGTGAGGATAAGCGGTCTTCGCCATTTCAAAGGCTTTGTTGAAATCTAATACAGTCAAAACTCTGTCTCCGACCCGAAAAAGATATTCTTTTTCGTCCATGGAATCAGGATTGGCACAAGCTGCCAGCATCAACGCCATCAATGAAACGCCCAGCAAAATTATAAAATTATAAGTGTCTCTCATCATTTTAAAATCGGCAAGTTACGATAGTATTTTAACATAAAATTTACATAAATATTCAGTTGTTAACACGTTGTGTGATTTCTTTCAAGATGTTTTTGGTCTGAAACACAAGACTGCTGAGCGATCCTTTTGACAGTTTGGATTTCAGCACATGGGCCGGCGTAAACTCAAAACGCTTAGATTGCCCGACAATCAAATCTACGATTCCATCAGGTTGTTTTTGATGAGCTTCTGAAAAACAGAGTGAAAGCAGACGGCCTGAAAGATCGA
>NZ_JAZFTO010000322.1:0-3429 GCF_036446775.1 Candidatus Desulfatibia sp. | reverse complement strand
CAGCAAAATTTTTAAGAGTGTACAACTTTGGCTTCCTCTAATACGAACCCATGAAAAATTGCGTTTTTGGTCCTTCTGTGTTATTAAATTTTTTGGATCTTCTCCAATTTAGTTGTAGTTAAACAGGGAAAAATGGATAATACTTTAAAACAAAATGGACATCCGGTATCTTCAAAGGATATTAGTTTAATCGCCAAAAAACATTATCCAAAGGAGGCCTGCGATGTCCGTACTCAGTATAGCACCTTATTTCCCCTTTCGTCGAATAAAAATTATCGGTCAAACAGTTACACCCGATGCAGCCGGAGCCCACATTCATGCGGAACCCGACAAACGCTTTCAACCCATCTGTCAGGTATGCGGCCAAAGGGCTTCCGGAGCCCACAGTTGGACACAGCGAAGGATTCGAGATCTGAGTTTTGCTACGGCTCAGACTTGGATCACCTGCCGGTATCGCAAAGTGTTTTGTGCTCACTGTCAAGGCATTCATGTCGAGGATCTGGAATTGTTTCATCCGTACCTTCGTGTAACGATTCGTTTGGCCCGTTACATCTATCAGCTTTGCAGATTTATGACCGTTACCGAAGTGGCACGCCATCTAGGTATAGATTGGAAAACGGTCAAAAACATCGACAAGTTTTATTTAGAACACGACTATGGTCAACCCGATTTGAAGGGCCTACGTATTCTAGCCGTAGATGAGATTTCCATTCGAAAGGGTCATAACTATCTGACCGTCGTGTTGGACTTTCTTGCCGGCCGAATTGTTTTTGTCGGTAAAAAACGTACAGCTAAAACCCTGAAACGCTTTTTTAATCAGCTTAGCATCAGCCAGCGCAAGAAGATTGAGGCAGTAGCCATGGATATGTGGGATCCATTTATCAAGGCGGTAAATGACAAACTGCCCAATGCCAAAATAGTGTTCGATCTGTTTCATGTTGTGGCCAATTTTAGCCGCGTCATCGATAAAGTCCGAAACCGCGAATATCGCAAAGCCTCTAAAGAGGACAAGGCTGTTTTTAAAGGAGCCAAATACCTGTTGTTGAAAAACCGTAGAAACGTACGCAAGCAAAGCCATCGAAACCAGCTTAAAGAGTTGCTGGCATTGAATAAGGCAATAAACACCGTAATGATCCTTAAGGAAAAACTTAAACATATATGGACCTATCGATCCAGGAGCTGGGCTGCCAAGGCACTCGATCATTGGTGCGATCTGGCTCGTTCATTAAATATTCGATCAGTGAACACATTTGTTAACATGTTACAGCGGCATCGTTACGGTATCATCAACCGCTGCGATTACCCCATCCACACCGGCAAGTTGGAAGGGGTAAATAACAAAATTAAAGTCATTAAACGCAAAGCCTATGGATTCCATGATTTACGCTACTTTACGTTGAAAATCTATCAGGCTTTCTCCAACTAATTCGGAGAAGAACCCGAATTATTAATCTATACTACCTTCGGCATAAGAAAGTCAGGCAATTTCCCGTTAAATAGCAGATCCAATGCATGGCTTGACTTTACGCCTTGTTTTCGACAAGTAGACAAATAACTTCGAACGCGACAAAAGATTTGGGCTCCACCTATTGATCGAAAACAGCCGGATATCTTCTGTTGAACTTTTGTCATCCGGATATCACTTTCACCCAAATTATTCGTAAACGAAACCTGTTTATCATCCATAAATCTGAGCGTGTCTTGCTCATAATCTCTTAGACGTTCCAACAAGTTTCTGGATTTTGATTTTTTGATCCGACCCCTTTTACCCTTTTTTTTGGGCCGGACCGGCTCTGGACATTCAATTTCACCTCGGTTTAGCAGGGATCTGTATTCTAGCCGGTATTTTTTTGATTCTTGAATATCCAACGTGCCACCGGCATCGTTGACCTTGCAATTAATCGTTTCAAGTAGATTTTTCAGCTTTTTTGCCCACTGCTGACCATCTTGCTCCCAAGCCCTTGTCAGTTCTCGTAAATGATGGGCGTTGCATAAAGCGTGCGTACAATCGTATCTATAGTAAGGCTTCCAGTGGTCATGGCATAATATCCCTTTGAACCTGTTCAATATGCCCATGTCATCCATGGCCTCTTTACCCCTTTTCTCATGGGGATAATAAAGTGTCCAGTCATCATTGGATACGCAATGCAACCAATGCCCTTTGCCACCGATATTGATGCCCGTTTCATCCGCATGGGCAAAATATGAAGCCGCCAGGGCATTATTGGCCTGATTTTCAAAGTCGGCCAATAACCGAAAGGCTTGTTTGTTAAAATTGAAAATCGAACCTTCACTGACCGGTATATGCAGCTGATCGGCAAAATAGTCTTGTATTCTGTTATAGGGGACAAGTTGAAACTGTGACATATAGACCGAATGAGCTTTAAGATCTGTCCCATATTGAACCGCTTTTGTAACGTTTTTGGGAAAGGAAGCAACAAACCGGTTACCATTGTCATCTTCGAGTATCTGAGCCCGGTATTCGGTTACGACTCTTGAGATATCGATATCGAACACCTGCCGTGTATCAAAGCCAACCTGTCTGTATTTTCCAGGCGGTAGTGTGCTTCGATCGATCTTTATCAACTCGACCTTATCAGGATCATCAATCCTCTTTAGTGTGGAACCGACGTGGCCTTTTTGGCCGCCTGATTTCTTATCCGTTTTACGCTTAGGCTGTTTCTTCCTGTTTAGGTCACTTGATGGCGGCTTACTACTGTTTGTGCTATTTAGATTTAGTCGATTAGCCAGCAAAGTGATTATGAGGATCATAATCTCAAACATTGATTTTGTGGCCGATGACAATTGCTTGTCTTCACGAATAAGCAGTTGCGCCTTTTCAATCGTAGCCTTGATATCAATGTTGTCGATCTTCATTCGGTTCTGTTCCTGTGTTTTTTAATGAAGCTATTATAGCACAGGTTTTTAAACCGAGATTTTTCTCCCTGTAATCGATTCTATCGCCACAAACTCAATTGGGCGAAAAGGTTGCCGCGTTTGGATAGAAAACCTTCCGATCGGGCTATCAGTTGCTCTATGAGCCAAAACATGCAAAGTACTTGTATAGGAACTCATCTTGCATTTTCGCCGCAAAACCTTGTCAAGTAGTTTTTTACTTATTTTTGATTTTTTCGCTGAATAGATACAAAATAAGAAACAAAAAGGGGGATAAAATGTATCTTAAATCAAGACTAGAAAAACTTGAAAAGGCAGGCGGTACCAACCGAAGAATTGTCACATTAATCGGCGACGATCTGACTCTTTGGGAGCCGCTTAAGGCCGAATACTTTCGCAAGCATGGTGGAAACCCCGATGATGATATCATTTTCCTCCAAATTATAGATCGGTTTGGAGCTCGCCCAGATGATGGGGCGGATCATTCGGGCCGGATAGGGGATATAATTTAAAAAAGTAAACATCAAAATTTGG
>NZ_JAZFTO010000321.1:0-6740 GCF_036446775.1 Candidatus Desulfatibia sp. | reverse complement strand
TGAACTGATACACTTCGCCGGTCTCTTTTATTAAAAAATCGACGCTATAGTATCGATCCAGCAGCTCTCTGGTTTCGGATCTCTTTTCTGGCTGGTTTTCCTTCATCATTGTTCAAAGGTTTCGTTGCTGAGGGGCCCCGGGGCATCCTCGAATTTTATCGCGTTAATCGATAGTTTTAAATTTATCTTTAACCAGCATATCTTTAATAATAATGGGATATTAAATTTAATGCAACCTAAAATCGGTTCGTGTTCGTTGGGGGCATCCACGAGATATTGATTTAACTTCCATTATTTACTGGATATTGGTGGGAGCGCAGCGAAGAGCCCGATGGCGGGGTTTTGGGTTGCTAATAACCAATAACTAATAACTAATAACTGATCACTGCTTACTTGTCGGTATACGAAGATGATTTTACAAAGTTAAAAATGTGGATTTACTTGACCTGGCACCAGCAAAATATAATCCCTTAATAATTGAGCATCCAGCTTGGTTCGACACCACTCCAAGATGAGTAGGCTCATTATATAAATAAATTGACAATAATTTTAATAAGTATATACTTTGATGTGTATACAAAAACAGAAGGGTCGTTTACGATTCCGTTGGAGGGAACAAACTCGTGCCCCAAAGAAAGGAGGCTGTTTTGACGACGACTAGAGTTTTTAAATCAGGAAATAGTCAGGCGGTCAGGTTGCCAAAGGAATTCTCGGTCAGGAGCAAGGTGCTTGAAATTTTCCGCCGTGGCGACGAAATTGTACTTCGGGAACCGGCGAAAGGATTGGCTCGGGCTTTTGAGCTGTTGACCAACCTTCCCGACGATTTTCTTGCCGAAGGCCGCCATGATATGCCGCCTCAGTCTCGCGAGGGATTGTGATGCCCACTCGTTATCTGTTGGACACCAACATTTGCATTTACATTCACCGTCAGAAGCCCGGGGAAGTGTTAGCGCGTTTTCAAAAGCTTAAGTTTGGTGATGCTGCTATCTCAGTTATCACGTGGGGGGAACTGCTGTATGGTGCAGAGAAAAGTCAGCAGCGTAAAAAGGCTTTGCAGTTACTGGAGGAGTTCAAGGCCTTTGTTCCTGTTTTGCCAATGCCGGAGAATGCCGGGAAAACTTATGGGGCCATCCGTGCATCACTGGAATCCAAAGGGGAGCCTATCGGTAACAACGATTTGTGGATTGCCGCGCACGCCAAGGCGGCAGCCATTACGATAGTAACCAACAACGAGCGAGAGTTTCAACGCGTACCAGGTTTGAAGGTACAGAACTGGGTTGGCTGACAAGGTTTCCGAAAACATCATAGCGGAAACGAAGAGCGTCGTCACACCCGAAAGTCGAAAACAGCCAGGGGATGGGAAAAAACCATAGTCAGCTCAAAGCGGAAGACAACAAATCGGTTGGCGTTCTTTGGGGTATCCGCGAGATATTGATTTAAATCCCATTATTTGCTGATTGCTGGTCGAAGCGCAGCAAAGATCCTTATGGCGGGGTTTTGGGTTACGGGTTGCTGGGAACTGGATAATAGATGCTGGATACTGGATGCAGGTTGCTGGTTACTGCTTACTACTCACTGGTTATTGGATTTTAAAAGGAAGTTGTCCTTATTTTATCCAGTATCAAGTATCCAGCATCCAGGACAACTTTTCACCTTTAACTGCTATTCGGGTAGCTCTAAAACCGTGTTGAGAGAGCCGCTGTGAAAGCCGTCCAAATCCAGCGCAATGTAAGTAAACCCCAATTCATGAAATTTTTGGCTGATTTTATCTCGATTTTCCAGAACTTTGGTAAAGTCCTGCGGCAAAACCTCGATCCTGGCGGTAAAGCCGTGATGCCGAACTCTCAGCACACGCAAATCGAGTGTGTAAAGAAAATTTTCTGCTTCTTCAACTTGGCGCAGTTTTTCCAAAGTCACTTCTTCACCGTATAGAATCCTGCTGGACATACACGGCATGGCGGGTTTGACGGCAACTTCAAGGCCATAATATGCGCACAGGGCCCGGATAGTATTTTTATTAATGCCCAGTTCAAGATATGGAGACCGGATCGAAGCTTCGCCGGCGGCCTGCATGCCGGGCCGATGATCTTCCAGATCATCCAGGTTGGCACCGTAAAAGATCGGCCTGGACGCTTCAGACCCGGGTCCCGCCAGCTCTTTGCGGAGTTTTTTTAGTTCTTGGAACAGAGTTTTTTTGCAGTGATAGCACCGGTCGGCCTGGTTGGCCCGGTAGAGGGGATCTTCCATTTCCGCGGTTTGAACGATTCGAAGGGGAATACCGTGGGCCCGGGTGAAATTTACGGCGGCATCAAATTCCCGGCGGCTTAAGGAAGGACTGTCGGCCAGGGCGGCCACCATTCTGTTGCCCAGGGCACGGTGGGCGACATAAACCAGCAGGGTGCTGTCAACCCCTCCACTGTATGCTATAATCGCATCAATGTGATCTGAAAAATAGTCTTCCAGATTGCGGGCAGCAGTTTCCGGAGCTTTTTCAAGCAAGGATATTTTATTAAATTCTGGCATGCAAGATTTACTTTTCGTAGGCGTTCCCAGGTTCAGAGTTCCCCGTTCAGGGTTTTTATGGATGGACACTAACTAGCCTGGAACCTGGAACCCTGAACCTCTGAACCCTGAACGGTTACTATTTCCCTATCAGAAATATGCCGTATGTGGCGCACAGGTTGGGCATAAATTTGATGATTTTACCAATTTTGCCATTATTGCGGGTGTTGATGGCCACCTCTTTGATGATTTTAAAATCGACCTCTCTGGCAAACTTCCTGAAATCCTTGATGGTAATGACCCGGATGTTGGGGGTGTCGTACCATTCGTAAGGGAGCTGCCGGGTTATGGGAGCATAGCCCGTCAGCAGCAGTTGCAGGCGTATGGTCCAATAGCTGAAGTTGGGGAAACTGACGATTCCTTTTTTCCCGATTCTAAGCAAAGATCGGATTAAATCCGCCGGTTCATAGACCTGCTGCAGGGTTTGACTCAAAATGACATAATCAAAGGCGTTGTCCGGGTAGTCCACTACTTCTGTATTGACGTCACCCTGGAGTGCTGAAAGCCCCTTTTCAATGCAGCGGGCGACCCTGGATTCACGCCGCTCGATTCCGGTTCCGACGACCTGCTTATTTTGCTTTAAAAAGTGCAGCAGATCCCCTTGACCGCAGCCAAGATCGAGCACCTTTGATCCCGGTTCAATCCAGGAAGCTATTATCTTAAGATCATAACGCATTGTGCTGTTTTAGGTTTTCCTTATAGACGGATTCTAAAAAATTTTTAATCAAAGCGGTCAGGCGCTCACTGGGCAAGAGAAAAGCATCATGCCCCCATTCGGCTTCGATTTCACAAAAGCTGACATCCAGACCGTTTTTTTTCATGGCCTGTACCATTGCTTTGGACTGGTAGGTGGGATAAAGCCAGTCGGACGTAAAGGATAAAATCAGAAAGCGGGCCTTGGCTTTGGCAAATGCTTTGACCGCCGATCCTGAGCCGTGCTCTTTTTCCAGATCATAGTAATCGGAGGCTTTGGTAATAAAAAGAAAAGAATTGGCATCAAAACGATCCACAAACTTGGCGCCCTGATGGCGCAGATAGCTCTCCACCTGAAAGTCGGCATCGAAATTGAAAGAAAAATCGCTTTTATCCTGCAAGCGGCGTCCGAATTTAATGCGCATGGACTCGTCTGAAAGGTAGGTGATGTGACCGATCATGCGGGCAACAGCCAGACCCAGATTCGGTTTGGGGCCGTTATAATAGTTGCCGTTGTTCCAATTAGGATCGGCCATAATCGCCTGCCGGGCCACCTCGTTAAATGCAATCGCCAGGGCCGAGTGTTTCATAGTAGTGGCAAGGGGGATGGCCGCAACGACCATGTCCGGGTATCTGACGCACCATTCCAGAACCTGCATCCCGCCGATGGAGCCGCCGATGACCGCCAGGATCTTATTGATCCCCAAGTGATCCAGCAGCGCCTTTTGAGCCCTGACCATATCACCGATGGTGATGCCCGGAAAATCATGCCCGTAGGGTTCAGCGGTTTTAGGGCTGTAGCTGCAGGGACCGGTGGACCCCATACAGCTTCCCAGGATATTGGAACAGATGACAAAATATTTGTCGGTATCGATACCTTTTTCAGGGCCTACCATGATGTCCCACCAGCCGGGTTTGGGATCATCCTTGCTGTAATAGCCGGCCACGTGGGAATCTCCTGAAAGGGCATGACACACAATGATAACGTTGCTTTTATCTTGGTTTAAATTGCCGTACGTTTCGTAAGAAATCGATATGGGACCTAATTTTTCACCGCATTCCAGGATCATTTCATGGGGTGGCTCCGCAAAGGTGTAAACCTGCTTTGCTACAATCCCCACCGAGATTCCGTTTTGATCATGTTCTATATATTCACTCATTCTATGAATTTTAAAATAATATTTTTGGGGTTAATCAATCTTCTTTGATTATTGTCTCTGATACTTGTTACTGGTCACTTGATGCTGGATATACAACAAGATTTGCAAGTATTCAACCAGTATCCAGAATCAAGCATCAAGTATCTGTACGGATTTAAGGATAAGCTACCAATATACCACCTGAATCTTGCACAGACAATCTTGAAAATTTATAAAATAATAACGTTTTATATGCTTGTATCTGACATTTTAGGGGTGGTAATTGAATAGCGAATTGAAAAGCCGATAAAATTTCTTACAGGCGAATAGTGCTGAAGCGGGATGGCAGAGAGCTTCAATTTACAGCAAGTATTTGAAAACGTCACAGGACCGGCAAACCTTCATCTTCTCTTTCCAGTTTTGATGAACGCCGCCGTCACAAATTGTTCCGCAAATGAACCAGCATAGTTGGCCCGCCTTAAACTCCCAGGCCGGACATTCTTTTTTTAACTCAGGCGGACATTTTTTTACTTCCCAGCAGGGCCTGCGGTCTTTTTTATGCTCCACAATTCTGGAGATCAAAAAAAACATATGCCGTTCCACATGGGGCGGTACGGTTCGCCAGCCCTGCTCATAACTGTGGATCGCTTTGATGGACGTTCCCAGAAGCTGGGACATCTGCCGCTGGGTCTTTTTCAATTTTTTCCGGAAATGTTTGAATTCTGCGCTGTCCATACGAGTTCACATATCGTTGAATTCGTGACTTTTTACGAGATCATCACTATTGGGGCGCAAGTGTTGAAAACCAATGCTTAAGTGCCACAAGGTGGCATGTGCTGTCAAGAAAAATCAAAAAATAAAATAGTGTTACGATTTTATGAAACTTTCGCAGCCCCGGTTACCTTTAGGCGGGGGTCATCGATGTCCTGACATTTAGGTTTTAGGTCTAAAATAAATTGATTTAACAGACACTTAAAGCTTAACACCTAAAACTTAAAACGTCGTAAAAAGTAGTTTTTGACTTTTATGAGACCATCATAATTTTATAGTTGAAATACTTGCCACAAAGTGGTAGCAATGTCGCGAAGTCGTGCGGGGAGGTCATTAGGGCTTCAATGGGCCATTACACTTTTTCGCAGGTACCTGTGCAAATATCAAAAAATCTGAAGACTTTGTCTGTATTTATTGCTGCATCTATTTCTGTATTTATTGCTGCATCTATTGAGGTTCAATGACCATGAAAATTCTGCTGATTAACCCACCGTATGTAACGTTGAGCTCCCGCTTGGGCACCGGACACCAGATTCCCCTTGGACTTTTAATGATCGGCGGTACGCTGCTGGACGCGGGGCACAAGGTCAGGTTGCTGGATGCCGAGCGCCGGCACCTTTCGATCAGCGCAATTGTGAATGAGGTTAAGCGCTTTGCGCCGCAGATAGTGATGACCGGTCATGCCGGATCGACTTCCGCCCACCCGGTCTGTGTGAAGATGTTCAAGGCCATCAAGCACGCCTGCCCCGATGTTATCACAGTCTATGGCGGGGTCTATCCAAGCTTCCACGCCGAGCAGACTCTTGAAAACGAAAACGCAGTCGATTTCATCGTGCGTGGAGAGGGAGAGGCGGTTACTCTCAAGCTGGTCGAGGCGATCGAATCCGAGATCTCTTTGCATCGTGTACAAGGGATTGCCTATCGTATCGGGGATCAGGTAGTGGTCACTCCGCCTCTGCCCCCGATCCAAAATTTAGATACATTCCGTATTGGCTGGGAGTTAATCGAAAACTGGGACGATTATCAATGTTTCGGTCTGGGGCGGGCGGCAATCATCCAGTTTTCCAGAGGCTGCCCGCATAACTGCACTTACTGCGGTCAGCACGACTTTTGGGTTGAGTGGCGTCATCGTGACCCCATCAAGGTCGTGGACGAAATCGAGTGGTTATACCGTACCCATGATGTACGTTTCCTGAGCCTGGCGGATGAAAATCCTGCCTCGTGCAAAGCAACGTGGCGGGATTTTCTTAAAGAGCTGGCGGCACGCCAAATCCCGGTCCACTTCTTTGTATCGATCCGGACTACTGACATCGTGCGCGACAGTGACATTATGCACCTCTATAAACAGGCCGGCATGCAATATATACTTTTGGGGATCGAATCGACCGAACCGGAAGTTCTTAAAGCCATTAAGAAAGGTTCGACTACCCGTTTGGATCTGGAAGCATGCCGTTTGCTTAAGCAGTATGGGATTTTTTCGATAGTGGCCCATGTCGTCGGCTTGAAAGATGAAACCTGGAAAAGCTTCTGGACGGCGATCAAGCAGCTGATCTACTATGACGGTGATTTTGTGAA